>JBDRVE010000004.1 GCA_039801725.1 candidate division WOR-3 bacterium
ATAAATTGAATTTTTTTCAACAAATATTTTCTTATTCGTTAATTCCCTAATTCCATATGCACTTACTATTGGAATGTCCGGCCATTTGATAATGGATATTTCACTTATATCGTTTCCTTTAACAGTCCAGGCATTAAATAAAATGGTATCTCCTTTGGCAAATTGATAATAAAAAGATTTCTTTTCACCTGGCGAAATCGGAAATAATATTTCTGCTACCAACTTAGCTTTGGGATTTAATATCTCGGGCATTATATTTGCCGGATATATTATTTTAGACGTTTTAGAACACATTATAATAAAACACAAAAAAGTTAAAAAAAAGAATAACACTTTTTTTATTTCTTCTCCTTTCATTTTTATATTATAAAATTATTTAATTAAATTTCAATTTATAAAATTAATCTGGGAAAAATTAAATAGAAAAAAATTATGAATCGGTAAGTTTAAAAAATTGATTTTTATATTTTTTTCTTTATCATAATATAGGATTTTAAAACGGAGGTTTTATGAAAATTATTGAAGAAGGCAAGGGAAAATTGATTCAATATTCTGATCCTTTTGAATTCCGAGAATTCGTCCATAAAAATAAAGATTTGGCAATGAAAGAAAAGGTAATGAGTGAGAAAGAGGCAATTGAAAAGTTTGTCAAAGATGGTGATTACATCGGTACGGAATTATATGGTACCGTAAGGGCGCCAATGTCTTTAATTAGGGAACTGGTTCGGCAGGGAAAGAAGAATTTAAGGGTTGCTGGTCAAGGAATATTTGAGATTGATTTATTATTGGCAGCAGATTTGGTTTCGGAAATGGATATTACTTATGTCGGTTATGAAGTCTATGGTATTTCTAACATTTTAAGAAGGGCGATTGAAAGTGGCAAAGTAAAAACCGTTGAATGGAGTAATGCGGCGTTGGCTTGGCGTTTTAAAGCAGCAGCAATGGGAGTACCTTTTGTGCCAACCTTTTCGATGTTGGGCACGGATACCTTCAAACATAGTGCTGCCAAAATTGTTGAATGTCCTTTTACCAAAAGAAAGGTAGTCTTGTTACCTGCTTTATATTTGGACGTTGGTTTTATCCATGTCCATCGGGCAGATAAATATGGTAATTGTCAGATCGATGGTATCTCTGGTTTTGCCTTTGAATTTGCCCGTGCTTGTAAAAGATTGATTGTCTCTTGTGAAGAGTTAATTGATAACGAAGAGATAAGAAAATATCCAGAAAGGACAATTATTCCTTATTATTTGGTTGATGCGGTTGTTTTGGCTCCTTATGGCTCCCATCCTGGTGAGATGTGTTATAAATATTGGCGAGATGAAGAACATTTAAAAGAATTCTTGGAATTATCAAAAGATGAGAAAAAGACAAAGGAATATCTTGATAAATATGTCTACGGTGT
Organism: candidate division WOR-3 bacterium; assembly: GCA_039801725.1. NCBI lineage: Bacteria > Pseudomonadati > Caldifarciminota > Caldifarciminota bacterium. Next base: position 1,403 of record JBDRVE010000004.1, read on the forward strand.
CAAAAACCATGAAGAGTATTTAGACTTGATTGGCAGAGAGAGATTAGAAAAATTAAGTAAAATGATTCAAGGGAGGTAAAGATGAGATATAGTGAAACTGAACTTATTATCTGCGTAGCAGCAAGATTAATGGAGGATAGAAAGACTGCTTTTATTGGCACAGGTATTCCAATGTTAGCAGCAGCGTTGGCGCAGAAACTTTATGCACCAAATTTGGTATGCATCTTTGAATTTGGCGGCACTGGTGCTCGGTTAGAAAAATTACCTTTAGGAGTTGGTGATTCGAGAACTTTCTATAAAGGAATTGCGGCAAGTGGTATTTGTGATATAATGGAGACCGCTCAAAGGGGATTTATTGAGTATGGTTTTCTTGGTGGTGCCCAGATTGATATGTACGGAAATCTAAATACAACCGTTATTGGCGAATATGAAAGACCGAAAGTAAGATTGCCAGGAAGTGGCGGAGCAAATGATGTTGGTTCTCATTGCTGGAAGACAATCATTATTATGCGACAGCACGATAAGAAAAGATTTGTTAGAAAACTTGATTTTATGACAACCCCTGGTTATTTAGATGGTAAAGATGGAAGAGAAAAAGCCGGATTGCCACCAAATACTGGTCCTTATCGAGTTGTTTCTAATTTAGGACTTTTTGGCTTTGACGATGAGACAAAAAGAATGAAAATAATCTCTCTCCATCCAGGAGTGACAATTGAAAAGGTAATTGAAAATACCGATTTTGAATTGATTGTTCCCGATAAAGTTGAAATAACTCCTGAGCCAACCGAAGAAGAATTAAGGGTTTTAAGAGAAGAAGTTGATAAAGATAGACTTTATATCTAAAAATGCTAAAACTTAAGGAGTTTAAAGATTATTTAAATTTCCAAGAACAGGTAAAAGAGAATTTGAAAAATCTAAAAGAACTTACTGACTATTTTCCCGATTTATTAAAAGAGAATCTAAATCTTCTAAAAGAAAAAGGTTATTTAGGAGTTCCTTATCCGAAAGAGTATGGTGGATTGGGATTAGATTATTTACATTATGCAATTGTTATTGAAGAGATATCAAAAATTTGTCCTTCAACTGGTTTGACAGTGGCTGCCCATACTTCTTTATGTTCTTTTCCTATTTTTAAATATGGGAATGAAGAACAGAAAAGAAAATATTTAATTCCTTTAGCAAAAGGCGAAAAAATTGGCGCAATGGGCTTGACTGAACCAAATGCAGGAAGTGATGCGAGTGCGATTGAATTACGGGCAAAGAAAGAGAGCAATTTTTATATTTTAAATGGCACAAAAAGATATATCACCAATTCACAAGAAGCAGAAATCTTTGTGATTATTGGCACCTTGGATAGAAATTTGGGTAAAAAAGGGATTACTGCTTTTATAATTGAAAAGAATTTTAAAGGTTTTAGTATCGGAAAAGAAGAAGATAAACTTGGTGTTCGAGGCTCTTCTACTTGTGAACTTATTTTTGAAGACTGTCAGGTGCCCCAAGAAAATCTTTTAGGGAAAGAAGGCGAAGGATATAAATATATAATGGAAACCTTGGATGGCGGCAGAATTAGTATTGCTGCCTTTTCTTTGGGAATTGCCAAAAGGGCTTATGAAGCAATACTTTTTTGGGAAAAGAAAAGAGAGACAAAATCGGAAATTGTTTATAGAATCATTGCCGAAGCCGATAATCTAATAGAAAGTGCTTCCCTTTTGACTTACTATGCTGCCTTATTAAAAAATCAAGGAGAAAGGGCAGATAAAGAAAGTGCCAATGCCAAACTATATGCTTCTGAGACAGCAGTAAAAATCTGTGATTATGCTCTCTCTTTGTATGGTTATTATGGGATAAGTAAAGAATTAAACTTAGAAAGATTTTTTAGAGACGCCAAAATTTGTGAGATTGGTGAAGGAACTTCCGAAATAATGAAATTAATAATTGCCCGTGAGGCTTTAAAAATTTTTAAATTTTAAATAAGGAGGAAAGATGGATTTTGAATTAAATGAAAACCAAAAATTGATTCAAGATACCGCAAGAAGATTTGCCCAAGAGAAAATTGAACCAATTGCCAGTGAGATTGATAAAACTGGTGAGTTTCCCCATGAGATAATCAAAGAGATGGCAGAACTAGGATTGATGGGAATGATTATTCCGGAAGAGTATGGTGGCGCAGGTCTAGACTTTACCAGTTTGGCGATTGCTGTTGAAGAAATCTCTAAGGCATCTGGTTCTGTTGGAGTGATAATGGCGGTTAACAATTCCTTATGTGCCTATCCAATTTTAGCCTTTGGCAACGAACAGCAGAAGAAAAAATATTTACCCCTTTTAGCAACAGGTAAGGCGCTTGGTGCCTTTGCCTTGACTGAACCAAATGTTGGTAGTGACCCAGCCCATTTAGAATCAACAATAAAAGATATGGGAGATTATTTCTTATTAAATGGCACAAAAAGATTTATTACCAATGGTGGCGAAGCAAAAATCTTTATCGTTTTTGCAACAATTGATAAAGAAAAAGAACATAAAGGAATCTGTGCCTTGATTGTCGAAAGAGATTTTGAAGGATTTAGCATTGGTAAGCATGAAGACTTAATGGGTTTACGTTCAACCGCCAATTGTGAATTAATCTTTGAAGATTGTAAAGTGCCAAAAGAAAATCTTTTGGGAAATATCGGCGAAGGATTTAAAATTGCAATGCATACCTTAGATGTTTCGCGGATTGATATTGGTGCCCAATCAGTCGGAATTGCCCAGGCAGCCTTGGAAAAGGCATTGACTTACACTAAAGAAAGAAAACAATTTGGAAAATATCTTTATGAATTTGAAATGATTCAAGAGATGCTTGCTGATATGGCAACAAAAATTCAGGCAGCCCGATTATTGGTCTATTATGCTGCTTCTTTAAAAGATAAAGGGGTTCAAAGATTTTCCAAAGAATCGAGTATGGCTAAATATTTTGCCTCCCAAGTAGCAGTTGAAGCAACAAGATTAGCCGTCCAAATCCATGGTGGCTATGGCTATACAAAAGATTATGCGGTAGAAAGATATTACCGAGATGCCAAATGTATGGAAATTTATGAAGGAACTTCAGAAATTCAAAAAATTGTTATCGCCCGAAATTTAATTAGTTAAAAATAAATAGGCTCCGGCTAAAAGAAATTAATCTAACCGGAGCCTATTCCTTTTCTTATCTTAAGAAAATAAACTTCTGAGTAAACTCTTTTTTATCCGTTTTGAATTTAATCAGATAAACACCTGTTGGCATTTCTTTACCCGATTTATCTTTGCCATTCCAAATAACCTGTTTATCTTTATTAATAAAGGATTTTACCAATCTACCTTCTAAGTTATAAATAGCAATATCGCTAACCTCTTTGGTAAACTGAAAAACCACTTCTTTTTGAGAAATTGTCTTTATCTTTAATATTTTTGCTTTATACTCTTTTTCTCTTTCAATAGCGCTTGGGAACCAGGGAGCATCAAAATATAAACCTTTTGGTAAATAGAAAATACCAGCCCTTGCGTACAAAACACCGCCACCCGGAGCCGGTGCACCAGGAGAATAGATTATTTTCGGACCACAAGTTTTTGAACTAAATAAAGTTCCTACCTGGGTTCCCGAATCGTTTACTTTATTTCTTTCGTGAAAATCAAAAGGATTGTTAGCATCACTCCAACGGGAATAGACATAACTTGTTTCGGTGTAACTTGAATCATAAATAATATAAGCAGCATTTATATAGATATTTCCTGTTGATTTATAATATTTAACATCAGGAACCCTTTCATCTAAAAGACTTGAAGCAGAAAGGATATTCATTTTTCGCCAGGTATCACCCCAGGCATGAGAACGAACAGCATACCAAATATCCATATCGCCAGTATTGTTATAATCTATTTCATAAAGAACCCAAGTCGTCGCCCAACTATCAGGAGTAGTAAACGCCGGAGAAACTTTTGGACAATATTTACGAGAAGGTGAAATATGTAAATTTCTTAACTCTAGCCAATAGCCAGGAGTACCATAATTGTTATTTCTTTGAAAACACACAGTATCTCTCGTTGGTCGAACCCAAGTGACGAACAAATTACTACCTGTCCCAAAGACAATATGTGGGTCATAAATATTATAACCTGCTTGACTATCCCAAGTTCGACCATAATCAGAAGAGCGATATATTTTTGTATTATATCCACCCCGATTCTCGTTACTGGCAATGCAATATAGCCAATAGTTAGAACGAAAATCCTTACAAACCGAGAAATCATTTATCGTATCATTATCCCAAGTAATCCAAAAATCACTCCAACCCGATAAATCAAATTTGATTTTTACACCGCCAATATCACCAGTATTATTTAAACCCTTATGAAGAACAAAAACATAGACATAGTTTGAATCACCTCTACCAAGGACAATCCCAACTTTTGGATATAAACTCTTTATGCCGTGATAAAATTCATAACATAATGTCCAATGAATACCTCGGTCAGTAGAACGATAAATCCTGAAAACCGAATCAAATCCTGGTGCCAAAACGACCCAGAGCCAACCAGTATTCTCATCATAATCACCGTCAAAATCATAAAGGTATGAGGTATCAATCAAAGCATCTCTTCCCCAATCATAAGGATATTCCACTTCTTGGTTAATAAATGTTCCATAAAGTTCAACAGGAGAGTTAACTTCTCTTGGTGGTTGATAGTTCTCAAATCCGTTGATAAAGCCAGCATCGCTTTTTTGAATTAAAAAAATAAAAAAGAAAATAATTAAAATTCGTACTTTCACCATTTCCTCCGTTTTTATCCTTACGTAAATCGCCTAAACCTTCTGCGGATTTACGTTTACTTAAATTATACACCAATTAACAAAAAAAGTCAATAAAAAAGAAAAACAACTAATACTAAAGTAAATTTTAATTTATTGACAAAATAAAAATTTTAATTATAATATTTATATAAAGCAGGAGGTGTGGGATTTTAATAACTATTATTCTTTTAATTATTCTAATAATATTTTTTATAAAAGGAATTAAAAAGGGCTTTTTCTTTTCTATCTCTTCAATCTTAACAATAATTGTTGGAATAAAAATTCTTGATAAATATTATAATTACTTCTTTAATTTCCTAAAACCTTATCACCTTCCTTTATTTATTTCTAAAATCTTAATCTATCTTTTTGTTTTTATTATCTTATTTTTTATTTTTAAATTAATTGGTTATTTTTTGGCAGCAATTTTAAAAGCCCTTCATCTAAATTGGTTGGATAATCTTTTGGGCGGTATCTTAGAAACCGTTAAAGGTCTTATTTTAATCTGGTTTTTTATCTTTCTCTCTTTAAATATCTATCCAAAGAGCGAAAACTTAATAAAAAAGTCAAACCTTACTTATCAATTATATAATTATGGCGATCAATTTTCTTCAATAATTGAGAAAAAATTTTTAAAAAGAAACTATTTGACAAATCTGAAAAATTTGTTATTCTATATTAATGGTAAAAAATAATTACTTTTATTTAAAAGGAGGAAGTAAAATGAGATACCTAATCACTCTTTTTTTATTTTTAAGTGTATTATTATTTTTCAATTGTCAGCCAGGTCAACAGATAACTCAACAGATGGATAAATTAAATAATGAAATAACCCAATTAAAAGAAAAAATAAATATCCTAACTGCTACGTTAGATTCATTAAAGGCTGTTTATGAAGAGCATTATCAACAATTCCATACGAAAAAACCAGTAACACCAGCACCAAAACCACCAACACCACCAGCGCCAAAGGTAAAACCACCAACAAGAAAGTAAAAGGAGGTAAAAATGAAGAAATATATTAAACTCCTTTTTTTAATTTCATTATTTATAATTTTCCTTGCTTGCGAACAAGTGGTTGAAAGACCGGAAAAACCAACAGTTTCTTATCAACCGATTGATAATGGTGCAAAACTTCGTTTAACTTGGACTCAAGTGGCCAATGTTGATGGTTACTATATTTATGTAGATGGCATAAGAGATACTTCTTTACCATCAACCGTTACTTCTTATGATGTAAGCGGTCCAGCAAAACTAATTGAAGTATCCGCCTACAAAAAGAATGAAGAAAGTGAAAAATGGAGTTTAGATCTAACACCGGTAGTAAGCGAAGTAAGTGTTTATGGTGCTAGCGATCCTTCGCCCGATCATCCAAGCGGTTTGCAATTAACTGATAATGGTGCCATTCCCTTGGCAATTGGCAATCAAGCGAATTGGCCTAATTTAGATTATATTTTTGATGACCGGGGCGAATTTGCACCAATGTCTATTGTTAATCCCGGTGATTATACTTCTCCTCATTATAATGATAAAGGAAATGCAATTTCTCAAATCGCTTCCGGAAATTTTGATGCTGAAAATATGGCACCTGAACCGGGTGTTTATTCGACTCAAAGAAAAAATATTGAAATAAATGGTGTCTATTATCTTTGGCTAGATAGAAATAACAACGGATATTCAGTGGATGATAATTTTGGTAAAATTTTAATAAAAGCAATTAGTGGCACCCGCGTTGATATCAAAGTCGCCTATCAAAAAGTTCCCGGACTCCGTTGGGTAAAAACTCAATAACCAAAATCTTTATTAGGAGGCCCCGAGATTAAATCCTCGGGGCTTTTTTATTTTATGCTTCTTTTATTTTTATTTAATCTCTTTAATGAAACAATTCACTACGACCTTTATTTAGGATTTATTAAGGTTGGTTCTTTAAAATTAGAATGTAAAAAGATAATTTATCAAGAAAAAGAAGCTTATCGTCTCGCTTGTTATCTCCATTCAAATAAAAACTTATCCCCTCTCGTGGAAATTGCCGATACCTTAATAAGTTATGCTGACACTCATCTCAAAACTTTATTTGCTTATAAAAGTATTAATGAAAAAAATTTTAAGGAGAGATGCAGTATTTATTTTGATTATAAAAATAATAAAATTATTTACAGTGATAACACTATTTTTCCATTAATTAATGAAATAAAAGATATCTTGACTTTTTGGTTTTATATACGTAAAATTATTGCCGAAGATAAAATGGCTAAAAATTGTTTTCTTCATTATAATAAGCAAAATTACGAAGTAATTTTAGAAAAGAAAAGAAGATTGTTTATCAATACCAATATTGGTTCTTTTTATACATATGAAATTTACCCCAAAACAAAACCAAAAGCAAAAATTTTAGGAAGTATCTATATTCAAGAGGGAAAAGATTATTTACCTTTAATTATTAAAACAAATTTTCTTGGTGGACTTTTAAAAGCAATAATCAGAGATTATGAGAGATAATTTAAAAAGATATGCAATAATTATTGCTGGTGGTCGAGGAGAAAGATTTTGGCCCTTAAGCCGATTTAAAAGACCAAAACAATTCTTAAAACTTTTTTATAACGAATCTTTGTTAAAACTAACCAAAAAAAGAATTACTGGATTTATTTCTTTAAAATATCAGAAATATGTGGTCCCTAAAGATTTAGCAAAAAATACCAAAGATTTATTAAAATTAAAAGAAAATAATTTAGTAATTGAGCCCCAATCCAAAAATACTGCCATTGCTATCGCCTTGGCTTCTTTCCATATCAAAAAAGAGAGTAACGATGCCTTAACTATTGTGTTGCCTGCTGACCATTTAATTAAAAATCAAGAAGAATTTTATAAATGCGTTGATTTCGCTTTCCAAATTGCAAAGGAAAATTACCTGGTGACTTTCGGAATTCCGCCCACTTATCCAGCAACTGGTTACGGTTATATTGAGATTGATAATTTAATAGAGGAAAAAGATAATTTAAAAAGTTACCAAGTAAAACGATTTGTTGAAAAACCAAATTATGAAAAGGCAAAAGAATTTTTGGAAAGCCAAAGATTCCTTTGGAATAGCGGAATGTTTGTTTGGAAAATAGATTATTTTTTAAAACAGGTAGAAAAATTTATGCCTTCCCTTTATGAAGATTTAAAATTATTGGAAAAATATTTGGGAACAAAAAAAGAAAGAAGGTTGTTAGAAAAAATTTATGAAAAGGCAGAAAATATTTCTGTTGATTATGCGATTATGGAAAAGGCTGAAAGAATTGCCGTAGTAAAGAGCACTTTTGATTGGGACGATGTAGGTTCAATTTTAGCCTTAGAAAGATATTTTGAGAAAGACGAAAAGAATAATATCAAAATCGGTAATATCCTTTCTTGGGAGACAGAAAATTCTATTTTTTATACAAAAGATTTACCGGTTTTTTCTTTAGGTATAAAAGATTTGATTTTGATAAAAGAAAAGGATCTAATATTTGTTTGTGATAAAAAAGAATTTGATAAAATAAAAAATTTTTTAAAAATATTAAAAGAAAAAAAAGAATATCAAAAATATTTATGAAGATTTTTTTAGCCACTAATAACAAGGGAAAGATAAGGGAAATAAAAGAAATCCTCTCTGATTTAAACGTCCAAATCTTAACTCCTCAGGATTTAAAAATTAAATTTATTTGTAAAGAAGATGGTGACAGTTTTTATGAAAATGCTTATAAAAAGGCAATTACTGGGTTATTACAAACGGGTTATATCTCAATTGGTGAAGACTCAGGTTTAATGATTGATTATTTAAATGGTGCCCCAGGTCTAAAATCGGCACGATTTACCAAAAAACGAAATTCCAAAGAAAATATCAAGAAAGTACTGAGTTTATTAAAAGGTGTGAAAAAAGAAAAAAGAAAGGCAAAATTTAAATGTGTAATGGCTTTGGCTTTATCCTTAAAAAAAGTAAAATTCTTTGAAGGTGAATGCGAAGGTTATATTAGCGATAAAGAAATGGGAAATAAAGGCTTTGGCTATGATCCAATCTTCATTCCAAAAGGTTATAATAAAACTTTTGCCCTTCTTGGAGAAGAAAAAAATAAAATAAGTCATCGGGCAAAAGCTCTTTTTCAATTAAAAAACTTTCTAAAAACTCTAATAAAATAATTTAGGGATAAATTCTATCAATCATTCGAGGAAATGGTATCGCTTCTCTCACATGTTTAATTTTGCATATCCAAGCGACTGTTCTTTCAATTCCCAAACCAAATCCCGAATGAACAAAACTACCGTATCTCCTTAAGTCTAAATACCATTCAAAAGGCTCTCTTGGTAGATTATATTCTATTAATCTTTTTTCCAATTCTTTTAAATCATCCTCTCTTTGACCGCCACCGACAATTTCCCCATATCCTTCGGGTGCTAAAATATCAACAGAAAGCGAAATTTCTGGATTTTCTTTCAATCTTTTCATATAAAAGGCTTTGCATTTGGCCGGATAATGATAAATTATCAAAGGTTTATCATAAAGATTTGAGAGAAAAGTCTCCTCGTCGCCACCAAAATCATCTCCCCAATTTATTTTAAAACCACCTTCTTGTAATTTTTTTATCGCTTCATCATAAGTGATTCGAGGAAAAGGTTTTTTGATATTCAACAACGAATTTATATCTCTTTCTAAAATCTCCAATTCTTTTTTTCTTCTTTCTAATACTCTCTCCACAATATACACTATCATTTCTTCTGCTAAATCAACAATATCGAAAAGTTCCATAAAACTTGCTTCAGGCTCAACCATCCAGAATTCAGTCAAATGCCTTCGTGTTTTTGATTTCTCTGCCCGGAAGGCAGGACCAAAGCAATAAACTTTTCCTAAGGCAGCTGCCGCTGCCTCATTATAAAGTTGACCACTCTGAGAAAGATAAGCCTTTCTATCAAAATAATTAACCTCAAAGAGAGTGGTAGTACCTTCACAAGAAGTAGGGGTCAAAATTGGAGCATCAACTAAAATAAATCCTCGATTATCTAAAAAATCACGACAGGCTTTAATTATCTCTGCCCTGATTCTCAGGATAGCAAACTGTTTTCGCGAACGAATCCAAAGGTGTCGGTGTTGCAAAAGAAAATCAATGCCGTGTTCTTTTTTAGTGATTGGATAATTTTCTGAAGAACTCAAAAGTTTTAATTCCTTGCCAATAATCTCAAAACCTCCTGGTGCTCGAGAATCTTTACGCACAATACCTTTAAGTTCTACTAAAGATTCCTGTGTAACTTTATCAGCCAGCTCGAAAGATTCTTCATCTACTTCATTAGCAGAAAAAACTACTTGAATTATACCTGTACCATCTCGAACTAACACAAATCTCACTTTGCCCGAAGATCTTTTGTTATAAACCCAACCTTTTAAAATAACTTCTTTCCCCTCATAATCACTGATATTTTCTATCCAAATCATAATTTATATTTTATCTCTCGTAAAAATTTCTTTCTTTTCTCAATATCTTCTTCTTTTTCTATGCCTTTAGGAGCAAAACCATCAATCACACCTAAAATCCCACGACCTTCACCATCGTCAGCAATAATTACTTTTAAAGGATTAGCCGTTGCTGCATAAATAGAACATACTTCACACACTTGCTTTATACCATTTAGGATATTAATTGGATAAGCATCTCTCAGAAAAATAATAAATGAATGACCAGCACCAATATTTAAGGCATTCTCAATTGCTAAACTTTTTAAATCTTCATCGTTTCCTTCACTTCGTACTAAACATGGACCGGAAGATTCACAAAAAGCAAGACCAAATTTGGCATGGGGGTTTGTCGCCACAATTACTTCGTATAAATCTTCCACCGTTTTAATAAAATGACTTTGTCCCAAAATTACATTTACATCGGCTGGTTTTTTAATTTCAACTATTTTTATTTCCATACTTTCCCTCCTTAACTCTTTACTTGTTGACAAATCTTCAAATTTTTGGTATATTATAATAAATTAGATAGTAAAAGTCAAGATGGAAAAGAAAAAGGTAGGGCCGGTTAGTTTACTAAAAGATAGTTATCTTCGTCTTTTAGCTGAATTTGATAACTTTCGAAAAAGAAAAGAGCGAGAAGTACTTATGGCTAAAGAACTTAGTTTAAAGGAGTTCTTTATCGATATTATCCCCGTTTTAGAGAATTTCAATCGGGCTTTATTTCACTCTCAATTAAATAATAGTTTTCAAAGTTTGAAAAGGGGATTAGAAATAATTTATAATCAGTTAAAAGGAGTATTAGAAAAATACGGATTAAAAGAATATTCTTTATTAGAAAAGGATTTTGATCCCAAATATGCTGAAGCCGTGGGATATGTAGAAACCGACAAAATACCGCCTAATAAAATAATAGAAGAGGTTAGCAAGGGATATTTATACAAAGATTATGTGTTAAAACCAGCTCAAGTGATTGTTAGTAAAGAAAAACAAAATCCTTCAGAAGAATAAATGAGTCTAATAAATATGAAAAAAATAAAGGAGGTAAAATGGGAAAAAGAGTAATCGGGATAGATTTGGGAACTACTTTTTCTGTCGTGGCAGTAATGGAAAAAGGTCAACCAATAGTTATTCCTAATCCCGAGGGAGAAAGAACAACTCCATCAGTAGTGGCTTTTGGTAAAGAAAGATTGGTCGGAACTCTTGCTAAAAGACAGGCAATAATAAATCCGGACAAAACAATTTATTCTATTAAGCGGTTTATGGGACGAAAATATTCCGAAGTGACTGAAGAAATAAAATTAGTTCCTTATAAGGTAGTACCTGCTGATAATGGAGATGCCTGGGTAGAAGTAGAAGGAAAAAGGTATTCCCCTCCGCAGATTTCAGCAATGATCTTAGAATATTTAAAAAATGCTGCTGAACAATATTTGGGTGAAAAAATTGATAAGGCAGTAATTACCGTACCAGCCTATTTTAACGATGCCCAAAGGCAAGCTACTAAGGATGCTGGAAAAATTGCTGGGTTAGAAGTATTAAGAATTATTAACGAACCAACTGCGGCTGCTCTAGCCTATGGATTAGATAAAAAGAAAAACGAAAAAATTGCGGTTTATGATTTAGGTGGAGGTACTTTCGATATTTCTATTTTAGAAATAGGCGAAGGAGTATTTGAAGTAATCGCTACCAATGGTAACACTCATTTGGGTGGCGACGACTTTGATGCCCGAATTGTTGAATGGATTTTAGAAGAAGCAAAAAGAGAATTCAAAGTGGATCTTTCCAAAGATCGGACTGCTTTACAAAGGATTAGAGAAGCAGCAGAAAAAGCTAAAAGAGAACTTTCTACCAAATATGAAACTCTAATAAGCTTACCTTTTATCTATTCCGATCCTGAAAAAGGACCAATTCATCTAGAATTAAAGTTAACACGAGCTCGTTTAGAGGCAATGGTGGAAGATTTGATTCAAAAAACGTTAGAACCTGTAAGAAATTGTCTAGCCGATGCGAAATTGAGACCGGAAGATATTGATGAAGTTATCTTAGTGGGAGGGCAAACAAGAATGCCAAGAGTTCAAGAAGTCGTAAGAGATTTCTTTGGTAAAGAACCCCATAAAGGAATCAATCCTGACGAGGTAGTTGCTATTGGTGCCGCTATTCAAGGAGCGGTGCTTGCTGGTGAAATCAAAGACATTGTTCTTTTAGACGTAACTCCTTTATCTTTGGGCATCGAAACGTTAGGGGGTGTTTTTACTAAAATTATCGAAAGAAACACAACTATTCCTGTAAGAAAAAGCCAAATATTTACTACCGCCGAAGATAACCAAACAGCAGTTACTATTCATGTGTTACAAGGAGAAAGACCAATGGCTGCGGATAATAAAAGTTTAGGAAAGTTTGAACTTCATGGTATCCCTCCGGCTCCTCGTGGAGTACCCCAAATTGAGGTTATCTTCGATATCGATGCTGACGGAATCTTACACGTGACTGCTCGAGATTTAGCCACTAAAAAAGAACAAAGTATGAGAATTATCCCTTCTTCCGGTCTTACCAAAGAAGAGATCGAAAGAATGATCAAGGAAGCAGAAATGTATCGCGAAGAAGATCGTAAGAAAAAGGAATTGGTAGAAACTAGAAATAAGGCTGATACGCTAGCTTATACAATCGAAAAAAATCTAAAAGAGTTTGGTGATAAAATCTCAGAAAGTGATAGGAGGGAAATTGAGGAAAAATTAAATCGATTAAAGGAGGTGATGAAAGGAGATAACAAAGAAGAAATTGAACGAGCAATTGATGAATTGCAGAGGGCAAGTCATCGTTTAGCAGAAGCCATGTATCAGCGAACACAAAGTCAAAAAGAAGAAAAAGATAAAAAAGATTATGAAGTTTATGATGAAGATAGTAAATCTTAAAAAGGAGAAACTATGGTAAGTAATTTAGATGGAAAACTTGAAAAAATACTTAAATCTTTAACAAAAAGAGAAGAAGAAGTTATTAGATTACGTTACGGTTTAGGCGGCGAAATCCCTCATACTTTACAAGCAATCGGTAACAAACTTAATATCACCCGTGAACGGGTAAGACAAATTGAAGAGCGAATTCTAAGGAGATTTGGAAGCAAAGAGTTGATCGCTGCTCTTAAAGAACTAAAAAAACCATTGATGCGCGGACGTATTAAGTACTTCACTATTCAAAATAAACTAAAAAAATACGGCGATATTTTAGCAGCAAAAGAAAGAAAACAGATCGAAACCAAGCTGGAAAAATTGAAAAAAGCGCTGATTAAAAAAGATAAGAAACTAATTAATACCGCAATAAAAGAATTAGAAGAAGCCGCCAAACCATTATTAAAGGCTAAAAGGGTAAAGGTTTAGTTTAGTAGATTAAAGAAATTTTTGTTATTTAATTAAATTTTAAAGATAACTAGATTTTCTTTATTCTTATGGAAAAAACTAAAAAGGATTACTATGAAATTTTAGGTGTCTCCCGTAATGCTACAAAAGAAGAAATTAAACAGGCTTACCGACGCCTGGCTAAAAAATATCATCCTGATATGAACCCTCATAATCGGAAGGAAGCAGAGGAAAAATTTAAAGAGATTTCCGAGGCCTATGAAGTTTTGATGGATGACGAAAAAAGAAAATTGTATGATCTGTACGGTCACGAAGGATTGTCTCAAAAATTTGGTCCGAGTGGCTTTACTTGGGAACATTTTACTCACGCTGATGAATGGCGGGATATTTTCGGCAGCAGTTTTGATCCCTTTGATTTTCTTCGAAGATTTTTTGAAGAGGAAACGATTTTTGATTTTTGGGAACCGAAAACCAAAGAAAGAAAAAGAAAACCGGTCGGCGGAAATATAAGGGTAAAGATGAAATTAACATTAGAAGACATTGCCGAGGGTAGAGAAAAAACTTTTGAATTAGAGCGGTATGAAAAGTGTCCTGATTGTGAAGGAATCGGAGGTAAAGGTAAAACTACATGTTCTGTTTGTAAAGGTAAAGGAGAAATTCAACAAATTCAAAGAACCGCTTTTAGTCAAATAATCAAAATTACTACTTGCCCTCATTGCGGTGGTAATGGCAAGGTAGTAAAAGAATTGTGCAAAACTTGCGGAGGAAGCGGACGAATTAAAAAGAAAAAAATATTTAAGATCAAGATTCCTCAAGAAATTACGGATAAAAACCATTTAATTCTCAAAGGCGAAGGACATTATGGCGAAGGAGGCAAAGGAGATATAATTATTGAGTTTGAAGAACTTCCCCATCCTCTTTTTTTAAGACAAGGAACGGATTTAATGGTCGAAGTCCCTATTCATTATACCACCGCTTTAATAGGTGGTGAGATTGAAGTACCTACTTTAGAGGGTAATAAAAAAATTAAGATTAGTCCTGGTGTCCGAGACGGACAAATAATTAGAATTAAGGGATTAGGATTAAAAGGTCAAAATATTAGCGGTGATTTATTAGTGAAAATCAAAATTTTCTTCCCTACCCGACTCTCGGAAGAAGAAAAGAGATTACTGGAAGAACTAAAAAAAATATCCTTAGAATCGCCTCCTAAACCTTATCGACCACAAGAGACTAAATGAAAAAAGATTTTTTATCTTGTGAAATTTATTTTTATCCTAATTCATTAGAAATTGGTGAAGAGATAATAATAAAAGACGAAGAAGCAAAACATATTTTAAAAGTAATGAGACATAAGGTTGGAGATAAAATAAAACTAACCGATGGTTATGGTTACGAGTATGAATTTTTAATAACTTACACCCAAAAAGAAAAGTTAAAAGGGAAAATTTTAAATAAAAGATACTTGCCACGGGAACCCAATATTGCTATCACTTTAGCATGTTCGCCATTAAAAGGCGAAAATACCGAAATAATGCTAGCAAAAACAACTGAACTGGGGATCAGCGGTTTTCTTCCTGTATATTTTCAAAATACAATAGCTTCACTAACCGAAAACAAATTAAAACGATTAAAAAAAATTGCTATTTCTTCTTTAAAAACTTCTGCCGGCACTCTTTTGCCTAAAATTTATCAACCATTAAGTTTTAGTCAATTAACAGAAAATTTTTCATCTTTTGATCTGGTTCTTTTAGCTTACGAAAATAGTGAAACTAGATTAGCCGATATTATTGAAAATAGAGATGCTATTAAAAATATTTTGTTAATAATCGGTCCAGAAGGTGGTTTCGCTTCTGAAGAAATAAAAAAGGCTAAAGAAAAAGGAGCAAAATTTTTTACTCTAGGAAAAAGAAGACTAAAAAGCGAAACCGCAGGAATTGTGGCAGTGAGTTTAATTTTATATGAATTTAATAATATTTAAAAGGGGGTGAAAAAATGACCAAGATTGAAGTAAGAGACGGCGAACCTTTTGAAAGCTTTATTCGTCGTTTCCGTCGGGCAGTAGAAAAAGCTGGGATTTTACAAGACATCAAAAGAAAAGAATATTATGAAAAGCCCAGCGAACGAAGAAAGAAACGCCTGGCGGAAGCAATTAGAAGATGGCGCAAAAAGATGCAACAAATGTAAAGTGATTTGCGATAAAGATACTCTTCATAATTTAGAATATCAGAAGGTTCTTAATTTAATTGCCGAATACTGTGAAACTTCTATGGGGAGAGAACTGACTTTAAATCTTTCGCCTTTTTCAGAAATAGAAATAATCAAAAGAGAATTTTGTCATTTAGAATATTATCTTTCTTTAAAAGAAAAACCTTCTTATAAACATTTTTTTAATCTGGCAGATTTTTTAAATGAAAAATTAAAAAAAGAACATTATTTTGATGGAAAAACTTTAGTTTTAATTAAAAATTTTTTAAAAGATGTAGAAAAACTGAAAAAGTATTTTCCCTTTAAAAATGCTCCTTTATCCTTTTCTTTTTATCTTAACAATTTAAAGGACTATCAACAATTAATTTCTTTAATTGAAGAAAAAATTGATGAAAATGGAGAAATCAAATATGAAGCTTCTCCAAAATTTTCCGAAATCTTTGAAGAAATAAAAAATTTACGAGAAAAAATTGTTAACAAACTAAAGAAAATAATTAAAGAAAAATCAAATTTTTTAACAATTAATAATTATACCTTATCAGGAGAAAGATACGTTTTGCCAATAAAGGCTGATTCCATTGGCAAATTTCCCGGAATTATTCACGATTATTCCGAAACCGAAAAAACTGCTTTTTGTGAACCTATAGAAATTGTTGAAGAAAATAATTTACTAATAAAAGCTAATTGCCAATTAGAGGAGGAAAAGAAAAAAATTTTAAAAAACCTTACTCAAGAAATAATCAAAATATATTCTGATATTAAGAAAACTTGTGAAACTATTGCCTATTTAGATTTTTTAAATGCTAAAGCAAAATTTGTTGAGGAGTATCGTTGCCAAAAAGTTGAATTTTCTAATAATTATGAATTTCAAATAAATGATGCTCGTCATCCACTTTTAGTGAAAATAAAGAAAGAGGTTGTTCCTCTTTCTTTTCAATTACCAGAGAATATAAAAATTCTTTTAATCTCTGGACCCAATGCTGGTGGTAAAACTGTAGTTTTAAAAACAATTGGCATAATTTCTCTTTTAGCCCAATCAGGAATATTTCCTCCGGTAGGAATAAATACCAAAATTCCGCTTTTTAAAAAAATTTTTGCGGATATTGGCGACGAACAATCATTAGAAAAAGGCGTCTCTTCATTCCATGCTCATATTACAAAAGTAAAAAATTTTCTTGAAAAAGCAGATGAAAACTCCTTAATTTTATTGGATGAATTAGGAAGAGATACAGCCCCGGAGGAAGGTGATGCGTTAGCGATGGCAATATTAGAAGAATTATCCCGAAGAAATGTTTTTGTTTTTGTTACTACTCATTCATTCCGATTGAAAATTTTTGCCCATAATTCATTAAATTTTTTAAACGCAGCTATGGAATATAAAGAAAAACCTACTTACCGTCTCATCATCGGAATACCAGGAGAATCTAGCGCTTTAAAAATTGCCCAAACCGTTGGAATAAAAAAAGAAATTATTGAAAGAGCTAGCCGATATTTAAAATCTGATTTTTTCATATTGAAAACAAAATTAGAAGAATTAAGTAAAAAAAGTGCGGAATATGAACAAAAAATAAAAGAGTTAAAAAAGAAAGAAGAAAGAGTTGAAGAATTAATTAAAGAATACGAAAGAAAAAATAAGGAATTAGAAATAATTTCTAAAGATTATATTAAAAAATTTTTGAAAGAAAAAGAAAAATTTTTTTTGAATGCTCGCAAAGAAATTGAAAATTTTATAAAAAAAATTAAAATTGAAGAAAAAGAAACAATAAAAGAAGCGAAAAAATTTGTTGAAACTAGTTTATCAGAAATTCAAGAGGAAAAGAAGCTTTTTTTATCTCCTTTAGAGGATCAAGAGTTAAAAGTAGGTACCAAAGTGTATATTGAAAAATTGAAACAAGTTGGTAAAATTATTGAAATTAAAGATAATCTATTAAAAGTTATAGCCGAAAAATTTGTATTCATTGTACCTAAAACCGAAATAAAATTGGTAGAGGAAGATGTCCAAAAGAGAGATTGTTGAAAAAATTTTAGAAAATTGTGACATCGTTGAATTAATAAGCTCCTATCTTCCTTTAAAGAAAGTTGGGCGATATTATCGAGCATTATGTCCTTTCCATAATGATACTAAACCATCTTTTTATATAAATCCTTCCCAACAATTATTTCATTGTTTTGGTTGCAAGGAGAGCGGCAACGTTCTCCATTTTGTGATGAAATATGAAAAAATAGAATTTTCGGAAGCAGTAAAGTTTTTAGCTGAAAAATTAGGAATAAGTATCTTTGAAGAAGAAAAAAAAGATACGAAACAAAAAGAAATTTACGAAATTCTTAACTTAGCGAGTAATTTTTATCAAGAACAGCTTTTCACTCACTCTTTGGCTCTTAATTATGTTATAGAACAAAGAAAGTTATCTTTAGAAACCATCAAAAAATTTCAATTAGGTTATGCTCCTATGGGCAATCTATTGATTAGAGTGCTTCAAAAAAAAGGTTATCCAGAAGAATTATTACTCGAAAGTGGAATAGCCTACCGAAAAGAAGGCGAACTCCGCGAATGGTTGTCAAACCGTATCGTATTCCCTATTTTTAATCATCAAGGAAGGATTGTAGGTTTTGGGGGTCGGGCATTAGACGAGAAAACTGAACCAAAATACCTTAATTCGCCAGAAACGTTAATCTTTAAAAAGGGAGAAAATCTTTACGGCCTTTATCAAACTAAAGAATTTTTAACTAAGAATCAACCAATTTTAGTAGAAGGTTATTTTGATTTACTATCTCTTTTCGATAAAGGAATTAAAAATTTGGTAGCGCCTTTAGGTACTGGTTTTACAATTGATCAAGCGAGATTATTAAAAAAATATAATGAAGAAATAATTATTTTATTCGATGGTGATAATGCTGGTCGAGAAGCCACCAAGAGAGCAATTGAAATTTCTTTAAAAACCGGCCTCAATCCCTTGGTGGCTTTTATTCCCGAAGGTTATGATCCCGATAAGTACATTAATGAAAAAGGATTAGAAGAATTTGAAAAGATAATCAAAAAACCTTATGATTTGATCGATTTTTATCTGAAAATCTTAAACCCCCAAACAATTTCCGAAAAAAGAAAAGTTTTAAAACAACTTTTAGAAGTAATAAATTTTACTTGCGATTCGATGCTAAAAGAGCTATATTTAAATAAAATAAGTGAAATTTTTAATTACAAGAAAGTGGATTTAGGTATTAAAGAAATAAAGAGTACTTTTCTTTTTAAATATGAAGAGATTTCTAATCTTTTAAGAGATTTAAAAAATCAAATTATAAATGTGTTAATTAATTACCCTCAATATTTATGGATTGTGGAAAACGAATATGCCAAGGAAGATTTTCCTGAAGAAGTTCAAGAAATTATCAAGATAATTAAAAATTTTAATAACCAAGAAAAAATGTCTATTGGTTTAATCTTTGATGAAATTAAAAATCCAGAGCTTAAAAAAAGACTCACATTGATTTCCTTCTTACCTCCGGAATTAATCATCGGTATAAAAGAAAAAGATTTTAAAGATTTAGTAAGTAAGTATCTTTATCATTATTATTTAGAAAAATGTGCACGGGGAGAAACTGACGAAAGAATTTTGAAAAAAATTTATGAAATTAAAAAAAAATTAATCAAAGGAGAAAAATGAACGCTAGCAAAAACAAAAAGGCTCTTTTAGAAAAATTTTACAATGAAATTTTAAAGTATAAAAATAAAAAATTAACGTACGACCAATTGAATATGCTACTTCCGGAAGAATTAAATACTGCCGAAGAAGTGGAGGAAATTTTATTAAACCTTAATAAAATGGGTATCGAAATTATCGAAGAGGAAACTCCGGAGATCGCGTTAAGAAAACCCAAAAAAGTAACTATTGAACCTTTCGAAAGCGCTACTAAATTTTATTTTCGTGATTTATCAAAATTACCTCTCCTAACTAAAGAAGAAGAAATTAAATATTCAAAAATGATGGAAGAAGGTTATCGGGAAATTACTTTCTATTTATTTAACAGTTTGCCTCTGGTGGAAAGATTAATAGAACTTTGTGAATTGGTAGAAAAGGGAGAAAAAGAATTGGAACAAATTGTGCGAGTAGAATATGAATATCTTATCAATCGCCGAGCAATGTCTCACAAAAAACAACAATTTATTCGTCGGATAAAAACTTTAAAAAAATTAATTAATGTTCTTAGAGAGCTTTATGAAAAAAAACCTACACCTGCGGTATTAAAGAAAATACAAGAGAAAAAGAAAAGCATCTTAAGAAGAATTCAAAATTTAAGTTTACAACATTCTGTCATCAATGAATTTGTTGAAGAGTTTCGTCTCAAGATGAATGAAATGGAAACTGTTATGAATCAATTGAAGGTTACCAAAGATAAAAATGAAATTAAAAATCTTAAAGAAAAGTTAAAAGAATACGAAGATTTTTTTAATCAAAATTATGAAAAGGTAGTCGAAACATGGCAAAATATTGAAAAGTGTCAAAATAAAATTCTTTTTGCTCGCGATAAAATGATAAATGGCAATGTTCGTTTAGTTGTTTCTATTGCTAAAAAATATGCTAATCGCGGTTTAGAATTTTCCGATTTAGTGGAAGAAGGAAATGTAGGTTTAATAAAGGCAGTTGAAAAATTTAATTATAAAAAGGGATATAAATTTTCTACCTATGCTACCTGGTGGATAAAACAAGCGATTACTCGAGCTTTGGCAGAACAATCTAAAACAGTTAGAATTCCATCTCATATTCAAGATGCGATTAACAAAATTACTCACGCTCGCCAAAAATTTTTACAAAAATTTGGCCGAGAACCCACGGATAGTGAAATCGCTCAACGATTAGGAATAAGCAAAGAAAAGATTGAACGATACCAAAAAATTGTTCAGCATGGCGTTTCTTTAGATAAACCAATAGATGACGAAGAATCTGGTTTCATCGGTGACTTTATAGCAGACGAAAAAACTACTTCTCCAGCAAGAAAAGCTGGTATTTCTCTGTTAAACGAAAAATTAGAAAAAATACTACAAACCTATTTATCAAAAAGAGAAGAAAAAATTTTAAAACTCCGCTTTGGCATTGGTGACGGTATTCAAAAAACTTTGGAAGAGGTTGGCCAAATCTTTAATATTACGCGTGAAAGAGTGAGACAGATTGAAGCTAAGGCCTTAAAAAAATTACGCCATCCAGCAATTTTAAAAGAATTTTCTTTTTTGAAAGAACTACTAGAAAAATAAATGAAAAAAACGGAAAAATTAACTTCCCTAAAGGAAATTTTACCCGAAGTTCTTAGAAAACTAGGACTGTGGGAAAAATTGATAGAAAAAGAAGTGGTATTTAAATGGAAAGAGATTGTTGGCGAAAATTTTTATCCTCGAATAAAACCTATTGATGTCAAAGATAATATCCTTTACCTCCAAACTCCTTCGGCTGAATGGAAAACAGAATTAAATTACCTTAAAGAAGAGTTAATTAATAAAATTAATGAAAAAATGGGGTTTAAAATAATAAAGGATATAAAAATTTTAATTCGTCATAAATAATTTTTAAATTTTGGATTATCTTCTGTTTAATTTCTAATTTTGTTATCCTAAAAATCAAAAAATAACAATTAATTAAGTCATTGTTTTTTAGTAAAAATTTTTTAAGAATTTTATCTTTAAAATAATTTATCGCTATTCGTGTAATTGGTTAAAACATCGTTACTAGCCATAAAGTGACAATAATCAGGAGCATAATAATCTAAAATAATAACCGGAAAAATTAGCAAAATTTTCATTTAGATGAGTTAATCCTAAAGATTTAAGCTTTTCTAATGGAGTTAAATTATTAATACAATAGCCAAAAATGGGGTCTTTTGGTATTATAATATATCTGCCATTTCTGTGTTTCTTTAAGAAAATGGGAGCAATTTTTAAAAGTTGGTATCAAAGGAATATAAAATTCTTCGTCATCGGTTTTATGCGACCTTTCTACCCTTCCTTGATATCCTTTCCTTCCTTTTGGTGCCTTTCCTAAAACAGCACCATAAATTTTATACCGCCTCTCATTAATTAATCTCAATTTATGAGGATCATCACCGCCAAATTCCTTACCCCAATCCTCCTGCCAAAATACTTCTTTATCTATTCCCCAACATCTTAGCCACATCATTACCAACCCAACAAAAAGAAAGCCGTTCTCCTGATTTAAATTATAACTATTAGGAAATAAATCTAAATCTGGAAATACTTTCACAAAATTTCCATTGGTATATTGGTAGTTTAAGAAGAGAAAATATTCGGCATAATTCAGTTCCTAATGTTCCCTTATCCAAAATATCTTTGGTATCTACTTGAACATAGGTAAAAGGTTTTTTCATTTCATAACTCCAAGATGCTGAATAAAATCTTTTTCTTTCTTTTCTTTTTTCTTTCTCCTATTTTACCCGAAAGACATTTCTTTACTCTCCATTCGTTTAAATTAAGTTTCAAAGCAATCCTTTTTTCCCAATTAGTTTTCTTATATAATTCCAGTATTTTCTCTTGGATTTCTTTAGGAATTCTTTTAGGTGAATTATGTGGCTTTCTTGTGAGTTCTTTAAGACTATCTTCTCCTTTTTCTTTGTATCTTTTTTATCCATTTTCTTAGGGTATTTCAGGAGACTCTGTATTTTCTACTGATTTGGCTTATATTTTTACCTTTGTTGTATTCTTCTATCATTTTTACTTTTTACTTTTGTATGGAACCATAGGCGTCCCTTTTTAATTTCTTTATTTTCTTAATTCTTCTTGGGACGCCTATTATTTTAAGAAACTTATTGAATAATTTCAACACATCTTCTACCTCAATACCCTTATTAACCTGGTAACCATGTCTTACCACAATTACTTTTTTGATCATTGACTTATAAAAATTTTTGGGTTATAATTAAGATAGTAAGTAAAAATATTTAGTAAAAATAATTATGAAAGTAGAAAATGTAGAAGAATATTTTAACAAATTATTAATGGAATGTGTCCGAAGAAAAGCTTCTGATCTTCACCTCACAGTAGGACGACCTCCGACTTTAAGAATTGATGGTAAACTTTATCCTATTGAAGGAGAACCGGTTTTAACTCCGGAAATGACCGAAAAATTTAAAGATATTGCTGCTCAGCATGCTAAACATTTGAGAGCACAAATTAATGACGGGGGTGGTGGTGACTTTGGTTTAGATTTTGGTGAACACGGTAGATTTCGTGTGGCAATTTATAAACAGAAAGGATTTTTTGGTCTTGCTCTTCGTTTAATTCCTAAACATATTATGAGTTTTGAAGAAATTGGCTTTCTTCCCCATCTCGTTCCTAAAATTAAAGCGTTATTAGATCGGCCTCACGGTCTGATATTAGTAACTGGACCTACCGGTTCAGGAAAATCAACCACTCAAGCGTGTTTCATTGATTATATTTTAAATTCTCCTCGCCATGTTTTAACGATTGAAGACCCAATAGAATTTGTTCATGACCATAAAGCAGGAATTATTACCCAAAGAGAAGTGGGTGTGGATGTTTCTTCTTTCCGTGAGGCAATAATGAAAGGATTACGATCCAACCCTAATGTAATTCTGGTAGGTGAGATTAGAGATTTAGCAACTGCTGAAGCTACTGTTTGGGCCGCTGAATCGGGACATTTGGTAATTGGAACTTTGCATACCACTAATGCTACCGAAACGGTAACGCGGTTTATCGATATCTTCCCGCCAGAAATCCGTGATCAAATTAGAATACAATTCTCAATTTCTTTATTAGCAGTATTTTCTCAAAGATTACTTTTAAGAGCAGAAGGAAAAGGAAGAATTGCTTGCTTTGAAATAATGATGGCAACACCGGCAGTTAGGAATTTAATCAGAGAAAAGAAAATCGAACATCTTCCTTCAGCAATTCAAACAGCTTCGGCTGAAGGAAGTATTACTTTTGATGCTTATCTTGCCGAACTTTACAAAATGGGAAAAATTACTTACGAAACAGCAATGCAGAATGCCTTTGACCCCAAAGCCCTCAGAGAATTAATCGAATACGGCAGTAGAAGGCATCGTTCATAAATATTTAAAGCAAAAAACAGAGTATCAGAATATATGATAAGAAAAAAAGAGATTTTATTTATTTATATCTTACTTTTTTGTTGTCAAAAGAAAGGTGTTTTTTTAAAAAATACGGAAAACTGGTTAAGTTATTATTTAAATGAGACAAAGATTGGTTACTCTTTACTAAAAATCAATAGAGGTGATACTTTAATAAAATTTTATAATAGAATCAAATTAAAATTAAAAGTAGGAAATCAATTAAAAGAAGTCATTGCAAATACTTCTTTTATCACTAATTTCAAATTAAATTTAAAAATCATTGAATCTGAACAAATTTCTGGCAAGAATATTTTAAAAATAAATGGCAAAGTTAAAAAAGATACCCTTTATTATCTTATGCAAACTGGTTCAGAAGTTATAAAACATTATTTAACCCTTCCTCCCAATACTTATCCGATTAGTGTGTTGCCTTATTTAATCATTACACAAAATCTAAAAAATTGGAAAGGAAATATTTTAGATTTTACTCTCTTTTCTATTTTACCAGCGGAAATAAAATTTCAAAGAAAAGATACTGTGATTATAAATGATACAATCTATTCTTCATTTGTTTATGAAATTGAAATGGCCAATGTGAAATCTTTTTATTATTTAGATTCCCTAGGGAATTTATTAAAAGAAGTCTCTCCTGGAGGAATTATTGGTATCAAGGAATCACCACAAAAAGCAATGGCTGAATGGAATAAAGATTTTTTAGATATTCTTTCTTTCTTTTCTATTCCGATTGATACCTTTCTACCTGAACCGAATAAAATTAAATCTTTAAAATTAGAAATTCAAGGAATTGATTCTTTTGAATATTTAGATTTAGATCTTCCTAATCAAAAGATAATCAGTAAAAAACCATTAATAATTAAAATTACAAAACCAAAATTAGAAGAAATTAAACAGTTAAAAATCTCCGAAAAAGAAAAAATTTATCTTGAACCCACACCGATAATTCAATCTACCCATCCTCTTATCAAAAAGAAAGCAATAGAGATTACTCAAAATCTTTCTGAACCAAAAGCCCAAGCAGAAAGAATTCTATTTTGGGTTTTCCACAACCTTAAAAAGAAAGCAACTACATCTTATCCTTCGGCAATTGAAATTTTAAAAAATTTAGAAGGGGACTGTAACGAGCATGCTACTTTATATGCTGCCCTTTGTCGAAGCCTAGGAATTCCCACGAGAGTAGTAGTGGGATTAGTTTACGCTGGTAATGGTTTTTATTATCATGCGTGGAATCAAGTTTTTCTTAATGAATGGATTTCTTGCGATCCCACCTTCGGCGAATTTCCTGCCTCTTCGGCTCACTTAATTTTAAAAGTGGGCGATGTGGAAGAACAAGTAAAAGTCCTAAATATTGTTGGTAATATTAAAGTAAAAATTTTATCTTTTGAGTATGAATAAATGCCTGTTAGGAATAATTTCTGATACCCACGATCACATAGAAAAAGTAAAAAGAGCGATAGAAATATTTAACCAACATAACTTAATCGGTGTAATTCATTGTGGCGATTTTGTTGCACCTTTCACTTTAAAAGAATTTGGCAATCTTCAGGCTAAATTTTATGCTGTTTTTGGAAATTGTGATGGAGAAAAAGATGGCTTATTAAAAGTAGCAAAAGAAAATAACTTTTTGCTTACCGAAGCACCTTTAGAATTATTTTTAAATGGCAAAAAGTTCCTTGTTTTTCACAAATTAAAGAAAGAAGATGTAAAAAATACTGATTATGTGATCTACGGACACACCCATCGATACGAAATTAAAAAAGAAGATGACATACTTTATGTGAATCCCGGTGAAGCCTGTGGTCTCTTAACTGGCAAAGCAACAATCGCTATACTTGATACTAAAGAAAATAAAATTGATATCTTAGAAATTTAGAATTTAGATTGTCAATCTTTTGATGAGAATTGTTGCATAGGAACCAGCTGGTAATATAAAATTTAAAATAATTTTATATTTTCCCTTATATAACTCATCAGGCAATAAATCACTGGTCTTCATTTGGGTAGGTAAAATTATTGCTTTTCTTAAATAAGGCTTGAAATAGAGGCCACGGATGCTCAATTTTATTTTAAGGTCTTTTAAAGAAAACCCATCTTTTTTTAGAACTTCTTCCATAATATTAATAATTTCGTTTTTTTCTTTTATTTTGGGAGAAGGTGCTGGAATAAAGAGATTTAATAATTTTTCTTTAAAGGAAGCTGGTAAAGTTTTATAAAAATATAATTCACCAAAACTGTATCTTACAGGAAAAATCGAAATAGACAGATTTTTTAGATACAAATTTAAGGTTTCGTTCCAAATATAAGCCTGATAAGCATTAACAAAAATTTTCAGAAGTTCTAAAGGAATTTTTTTAATAGCTCCTTTATAGTCTGTTGGATTATTTATTAGATAATTTATAACTGGCAAATACTCCCGAATTGCCAAATTTTTTGCTTCCTCCCATTTTCCCCAATTTTCTCTCAAAAATTTTTTTAATTTTTTAATTTTACTTTCGTCAAAAGAAGAAGGAGTAGCAAGAAAAAGTTTCAAAGCCTTTTCATAATTCTTTTTTATTAAATAACAAGCAATAAATCCTTGTTTGTGCCGTGCACTCCCCATTCTCTGTTCGTCATAAAAATTTGGTAAACCATTAATCCTTGCTTCCCAAAAATTATCAATCATTCTTTCTCCTTCTTCTTTTTTTAAATCTCTGATAGTAATTTGAAAATAATTTCCTAATAAATCCTCTTTTTTTAGGGGTCTATCTAAAAAACCTAAGAGAGTTAAAGAAAAATTTTTTTCTTTTATCGTTTCTTTCTCTACTGTGTTAGAAGCTAAATATTGAAAAGCATAAGAATACCGGTCTTTTAACCCTAAACGATAGATTTTATCAAATTTATATTTCTTTTGTAAAATATAGATAACATCTAGCGTATTAAAATTTTTCTTTTCTAATAAATAAACTGCATATTCTCCTTTTTCTTGTAAAGATAAATTTACAATTTCTTTAACAAAAAAATCTTCTGGTTTTACTTTTACTTTTATAGGTTTACCAAAAAAGGAAATTTTTGTTGAAATTCTTCTTTCCGATAATCAGGTAAAATCTTGGGTGACTTCCTCTTCTCATCTACACCGTTTTCTTTCAATTCTTTATGATAGGTAATTAAATGGTTCAAAGTTAATTTCTTAATTGGTGGTAATTCTTTAAAAATTTCACCAGCCCTTTTACCTGCTCTTTTACCAAATACTAATATATCTAATAAGGAATTCCCCATTAAACGGTTTCTGCCGTGAACTCCACCACTTACTTCCCCACAAACTAATAACCCCAAAACATTTGTCTCACAATTTTCATCAATTAAAATCCCACCATTCTGATAGTGTTGCGTTGGGTAAGTTAACACCGGCTCTTTCCTCATATCAATCCCAAAACGTAAAAATTGACGAAACATTGCAGGCAATTCTTTTTCAATTGTGCCTTCGCCTTGAAGGATTTCAATTAAAGGAGTATCAAGCCACACACCATAATAACCGCCAGGTGTTTTTATACCTTTTCCTCGCAAACATTCTCTAATTATTGCCGAAGAGACTACATCTCTAGTTTCTAATGAATAAATAAACTGTTCACCATCACAATTTACTAACTGGGCACCTAAACTTCGTACCTTTTCAGTAATCAATTGTCCTAACATTTGCTCAGGAAAAGCCACACCCGTGGGATGATACTGGATCGTATCAAGATAGATAAATTTGGCACCAGCTCGATAGGCTAATACCAAGCCATCAGCAGTTGCTCCATAATGATTAGAGGTAGGAAATCCTTGGACATGTAATCTACCGGCACCACCAGTTGCCAAAATTGTTACTTTACTTTTAACAATGATTAATTTGCCATTTTCCAAATTTAACAAAACAGCGCCACAGCATTTTCCATCTTCATCAGTTAATAGTTCAATCGCACAAGTAAATTCTAAGAAATTAATTTTTTTATTTAAAAATTCGTCTCTAATTACCCGCATTATCTCCATTCCGGTATAATCTTTACAAGTATGCATTCTCTTTCGAGAAGTACCACCACCGTGAATAGTAATCATACTACCATCTTCTTTTTTATCAAACATTACTCCTAAATCTTCTAACCATTTGATAATTTTGGGACCATCGGTAACTAAAGTGTAAACCAACTTAGGAATATTTTTATATCCTCCGCCACCAATCACATCTAAATAATGAATAGCCGGGGAATCATTCTCCTTATCGGCTGCTTGGATACCTCCCTGCGCCATTGTAGTATTAGCATCACCAATTCTTAATTTAGTAACTAAAAGGATATTTTTTGTGTATTCATAGGCAGATAACGCTGCTGCCACACCCGCTCCTCCGCCACCAATAATTAAAATATCCACATCATAATCAATATTTTCTAATTTAAAATTTTCTGGATTTAAATAAGAATAACTTTCTAAAATATCAGCAATTTCATTAACAACCAAATCTCCTTTATTTACTCCCACTTTAATCTCTCGGACTGTTCCCGGTTTATAATCAGGATGATAGTTTTTTAAAAGTTCTTGCTTTTCTTCTGCTTTTAATTTAGGGAAAATCTCCTTTCTTCTTCTCTCCCGAGTACTTTCTACTTTTTTTATTGACTCTTTCATATAATCAAAATACATTGAATACCTCCTTAATTATATTAAGGCTCAATCTCTCTTTTCTCATATAGTTCTTTCAACTTTTCGACAGGCATCTTCATCAATTCTTGTAAATCCTTCTCAAATTTCCCATCCTCAATTTCCTTTATTCTTTTTTCTAAATCTTTTGCTTTTCTTTGAATTAATCGACCATAAATCCTTCTTCCTAAAAGGCCCACGTAATATTGCACAATTTCCGCTGGACAACGAGAGGCACATAAACCACACATAATACAATCAAAAGATAATTCAGCAACTTTTTTAACATCTCCCCTTATTGCTGCATTCACGTATTCCATAACTTTTAAATCTTGCGGACAGACTCGATTACAACTACCACAGGAAATACATCTTAAAATTTCAGGATAGTATTTTATAAAGATTTGAGTATCATAATCCAATTCTTCGAGATTATAAAGTGCTTTGTTAGCAGGATAGAAAGGAATTTGAGCTAAATACATTCCGTCTTCCACAGTGGTCTGACAAGCTAAACCAACTTTTAAACGAAAAGAATCTTTCTTACGATAGACAGTCGAACAAGCGCCACAAAAACCACCGCGACATCCTGCACCACGAATCAAAAGAAATCCGCAGTATTCTAATGCTCGCATAATTGTTAAACCTTCGGGTACCAAATACTCTTTTCCCATTATATAAATTTTTACTTCTTTCATATTTTTAACTTTATTTATGCTTTAGCATACTTTTTAACACCCATTTCATACAAGTCATTACCATAAATATCATTAATCACAATTACCGGAAAATCTTCCACTACTAATTCGGAAATTGCCTCCGGACCTAAATCTTCATAAGCAATTATTTTGGCACTCTTTATTTTCTTCATCGTTAAAGCCGCGACACCTCCAATCGCACCAAAATAAACTCCTTTATACTGCATCATTGCTTTTTTTACTGCTTCGCTCCTATTGCCTTTTCCTATCATTCCTTTTAAACCATTGGCCAATAAAATTGGTGTATAAGGATCCATCCTTCCGGAGGTGGTTGGACCTGCTGGACCAATAGGATAGCCTGGTTTTGCCGGCGCAGGACCTACATAATAAATTATTGCTCCTTTTAATTCAAAAGGTAACTTTTCTTTTTTTTCGATCGCTTCTACCAATCTCTTATGGGCTAAATCTCTTGCGGAATAGATAACTCCGTTTATTAAAACCTGATCCCCTGCCTTCAAATTTTCCACTATTTCATCGGTTAGCGGAGTTACAATTCTTTTTACTTCCATCATTTCCTCCTACTTAAAATTAAATTATAATAATTTATAAAATAAATTTCAATGAAAATAAAATGTTTATATTAGAAGATACTTTTAAAATTGAAAACAATCTAACTATTAAACATGATAGTATATTATTATATTATCATTTCTAAATATGTAAACACTTTTTTAACAACAGCTCCTTTATTAAATAGTTAAAAAATGGTAACCTTTTTGCCTTCTTTTACGTATATATTATATACGGGAAAAATTAACTATTTATCCTCTGGTGAATACCACAAAATAAATAAAATTAAAGATAATAAGATTAAAATGGCAACAATTATTGAAAGTTCAGTTAAGATAGTTTTATTGAAAATAACTCTAAGATGGAGGTAGTTAGTGAAAGAAAGGCGCCTCCAGTCCAATAATTAATTAAATTTCTCACTTACCTATTTTTAGGCTTCATTCTTATTGAACAAAGGGATTTTATCCCTTTTTAAATAGGGAGCAGTATAGAATACTATATAGGTTTTTATTTAAGAAAAATTATTAAAAATAATTTATAATTACTAATCTTATATTTTAACAATTTCTATCAAAATAATTTGAAAAATAGTAGTAAATATAATTTTACGAAACTATCATAATTTTCTGTTAATTACCATAGCAATTGATTCTTTTATGATTACCTTTTCATAAATAGCATAATTTTTGCGATATTAGAATTATTAAGTCTTCTTTATAATTTAATTTTGCTTTTAACAGACAATTACTTATTTAACAACGATGTTTTGGTTGGCCAGAAATTAAATGCCGGCCAGATAGGAACTTCTTACTTTGATTCCGCTAATAATTTTCTTTATCCCAATCTTCTTACCCCATTCAACAAATTTTTTAAAATCTTCTTCTCTATAATATTTTTTCACCGGATAGTTACTTCTTGAAGGCATCAAATATTGACCAATAGTAACTATATCCACATCGGCTTTTTTTAGATCAAGCAGAGTTTCATAAATTTCTTCTTCTTCTTCCCCTAAACCGACCATAAAACCACTTTTAGTAATAATTCTATTATCTAATTCTTTCGCCTTTTTTAAAATCCATAAAGAACGAAAGTAATCAGCTTTTTTATCCCTAATAATTTTTGTTAATCTCTTGGTAGTTTCAATGTTATGTGCCAAAACGTTAGGTCTTCTTAAAACCACTTTTTTAAGTGCCTCTAATTCACCCATAAAATCAGGTATCAATACTTCGATTAAAGTATTCGATGATATTTTTCTTATCTCTTCAATTGTTTTAACAAAAATTTCGGCGCCGTAATCTTCTAAATCGTCACGAGTAACAGAAGTTATTACGCAATAATTAAGAGAAAGCTCTTTAACTGCTAAAGCAACTCTTTTTGGTTCATCTTCCGAAACCCTTTCGGGAACTCCTTTGGGCACACCACAAAAAACACACCTCCTTGTACAAATATTTCCCAAAATCAGAAAAGTTAAAGATCTTTTACTAAAACATTCTCCTAAATTTGGACACTTGGCATTTTCACAAACAGTGTGTAAATTATATTTTTTTAAAATACTCTTCAAAAAAACGTAATCCTCTCCTCCTGGTAAAGAAGATAACTTAGCAAAATAGGATTCCATAAAAAAATTATAAAACTTTTAAGAAAAAAATCAAATTAAGAGAAATTCTTAATTCTTGACATTTTATAAATTTTAATTATCTTTTATATAAGGATGCTTTTCTTATTTTTTTCTAAACCAAAAATTAAAATTACGGTAAATAAACTTTATTATTTTTCTCCCAAAACTGATTACCGACATCAGATTATTGTAGAAATTCCTGATTACCAAAGTTCTTATCAGGCATTGGTGGGAGTATATAATGGCGGTAAAAAAAGATTTATTCTCAAAGATATTATTCTTAAAATAGAAAATTTAACTCTTCGTTGTGCTAATCATAAAATTTTAGAAATCAAACCAGACGAATATAAACAATTCTTATGGATTTTTCCTTCTCCGGCTTCTTTAAGTAAACAAAAAGGAAAATATATTTTGATTTTAATGGATGAAAAAAACCGTTTCTTTGCGGTATCTGGCCGGTTTCCCAAATTTGATATTTCTTATTAGTTTACTATAATTACTTATGCTAAAAAATGTCGTCAAATTTATTTATCAAAAAATTAATGAAATAAAAAATATTGTTGGTGATAAAAAAATAATTTGCGCTGTTTCTGGCGGTGTCGATTCGATGACCACGGCTGTCCTTGTACACAAAGCAGTTGGTGACAACTTAATTGCTGTCTTCATTAATGATGGTTTAATGAGAAAAGATGAAGACAAATTTGTTTGTGAAGAATTAAGGAAATTCGGTATTAAAGTAAAAATATATCATCGAGTTGAAAATTTTTTTAAAGCCTTAAAGGGGTTAACAGATCCCGAAGAAAAAAGAATTGCCTTTCGAGAAACTTTTTATAAAATTTTTCAAGAAATAATAAATGAAGAAAAGGCAGAGTTTTTAGCGCAAGGAACTATCAAGGCAGATATTATTGAAACGGAAGCAAAAATAAAAACTCAGCATAACGTCTTATCCCAAATTGGAATAAATCCACAAAAATATGGTTTAAAAATAATTGAACCATTAAAAGATTTATTAAAACCAGAAGTAAGAAGAGTAGCAAAGCGATTAGGATTATCAAAAGAAGTTTACCAAAGAAAACCTTTTCCGGGACCGGGATTGCTTTGTCGCGTACTTGGTGAAGTAACTGAAGAAAGAGTAGAAATTGTTAGAAAAGCAACCGAAATTGTTGAAAGATTAACAGAAAGAGTTAAAAGTTTTCAAACCTTTCCAGTGTTATTAAGTGACAAAGCCACTGGAATTAAAGATTATCAGAGGGTATTAGGTGACATCATTGTCATTCGTTCTGTTGAATCTAAGGATGCTTTATCGGCTAAAGCCAAAAGACTGCCTTATAAGTTATTATTAAAAATCCGTGATGAATTAATTAAAGAAATTCCTTCTTGTGTAAAAGTTTTATACGATATTACTGACAAACCACCTTCAACTATTGAGTATATCTAATCATGGATTGTCGAATATATTGTTTAGTTACTTTACTTGGTTGGGGACTTTGGGGATTTGGTACTAAATTATTAGGGAAATTTTATCCTCCCTTTCCTCTATCTTTTTTTTCTAATGTGGGTACAGTAATTTTCCTCTGCTTTTTTATTTTTAAATTTCCTTTGCCGATTAATAAATTTTCCTTCTATTCTTTGATAAATGGTCTAGTTGCCGGTATTGGGACAATCGGTTTTTACTTTGCTTTAAACAAAGGTGAAGCTTCAGTAGTCTTTCCAATAACTTCACTTTATATCGTTTTTCCCGTGATTTTAGGCTATATTTTTCTCAGGGAACCAATAACCCTCAAACATCTTTTAGGTTTTATTTTTAGTTTGATAGCAATCTATCTTCTTAGCAGTTAAGTTATTCAATCTTTTTAAGGAAATAAACTCGATACCAAGGATGAGAAAATATTGGTTCAAACATAAGATTCTCTTCTTCTAACGTATGAACACGAAATTGAGAAAGAAAATCAAAAAACGTTTCGACACCGGCAAAATCTTTTAACAAATAAAATACTAAAGAATTTTCGTAATCTTTTATATTTTTCTTTAAAGCAATAATTTCTCGAAAACTTTCTAAATTATTACTTATCTCTGATTTTGAAAGATAATATTCAAAAATAACTTTTCTTCTAAAGGGTATAATTAAATATTTCGGTTTTAAAGTTAATAAATAATTTTTTATTACGGGAATAGAATTTTCGATTGCTATCATTTTATCTTCTTCATCTTTTAAATTCCATTTGATATTCTCTATCTTATCAATTGGTGGATTTATGAAAAAAAGGAGTAAAAACAAAATTATCGGTAATAAAAATTTAATATTTTTCTTCTTAAAAAAGATATCAAAAGTTTGGAATAAAAAGAAACTCAAAAAAAACAAAGATAGTAAAAAGAATCTTCTCATTGGTAAAACTCCGCCACGAAAGGAAAGAAGAAAATAAAAGACAAAGGGCGAAAAAATTGCCGCCAATAAAATCAAATAACTTTCAAGATTATTTCGACAATGATATATTGTTGAAATTATTGCCAAGAAACAGATTATCAGAAATAACCAGCCTGTTTGACTGCTAAGATCTTTAAAAACTATTGGAAAAAAATTTTGTGGTTTTACAAGAGGAATTCCCGTAATAATTGGATAACGAGCAGTTATAATAAAAGAATAAAAGGGGGTAGAAAAAGCACGATAATCAAAAAAAAGCCAAACAACAGGAGCTAAAAAGGGCAAAAATAAAAATAACGATTTTTTTTCTTTCCAAAAAAATACCGGTAATAAAAAGATAAAAGCGATAAACCAAGCATCCGGTCTTATTAAACCAGCAATAAGATTTAATACTCCGTATTTTAAATAATCTTTTATCAAGAAATAATAGAGAGAAATAATCATTATTGGAATATATAAAAACACCCAATACACGCTTAAAAGATTTTGCCAACTATCTTCAAAGAAAAAAAGAGAGTAAAGGAAAGCCAAAAAACCAGCAAAGAAAGAATTAGAAAATTTTTCACTAATTTTTAAAAAATA
The DNA here is from genome assembly GCA_039801725.1 of candidate division WOR-3 bacterium. NCBI lineage: Bacteria > Pseudomonadati > Caldifarciminota > Caldifarciminota bacterium. The sequence goes on from JBDRVE010000004.1 coordinate 35,878, forward strand.
AAAAAAACCTAACGAAATTAAAAAAGAGATAATGAGATAATTAATAAAAGAAGAAAAAAGATAACAGAAAAAAGCCATTAAAGGTTTTGGTGTTTCCGATAAAAAATAGGGGGGCGATTGGGAGATAATAAAATATTGAAACATCCTGCGATAAGTGATATTTACACTTTTTCCTAAATATCGGTACTGAAGGTTTAAAAAAAGTGGTAATAGTATTAAAATTAAAAATAAAAATATAGTACTACATAATTTTAATTTAAAATCAAAAGATAATTTGGAAATCTTTAAAATCTTAACCCCTATTCTTTGGCGGCAAATTTTTCTAAAATATTTTCGTTAATATCAAAATTGGAATAAACCTGTTGAACTTCTTCTAATTCTTCAATTGCGGAAATCAATTTTAATATCTTTTCCGCCACTTTTTCATCAGTTATTGTTACGGTAGTTAAGGGTAATTTTGTTAATTCTGCGTGGTCAATAGGAACATTATTTTCCTTTAACCTTTCTTTTACTTTGGAAAAATCTTCTAAAGAAGTAATTATTTGATAAGAACTTTCATCGACTTTTATATCCTCCGCCCCTGCTTCCAAAGCAATATTAAAAATTGTTTCTTCATCTACTTTTTCTTTACTTACCATAATTACTCCTTTAGGTCTAAATTGCCAAGATACCGAACCTGCTTGGCCTAGATTACCACCGTATTTAGAAAAAATATGCCGAATATCATTAACTGTTCGATTGCGATTATCAGTAAGAGTCTTAACAATAATTGCTACTCCCTCTGGACCGTAACCTTCAAATTCGATCTCTTCATAAACTACTCCAGGAAGTTCACCGGTTCCTCTTTTTATAGCTCTTTCAATATTCTCACTGGGCATATTCGCCTCTTTTGCTGCCTCGATCGCCATTCTTAAGCGAGGATTGAAATCAGGATTCCCCCCTCCTAATCGCGCCGCCGTGGTTATTTCTCTTGCTAATTTAGAAAATAACTTACCTCTCTGTTGATCCACCTTAGCCTTCTTATGTTTTATTTGTGCCCATTTAGAATGGCCAGCCATAATTCCTCCGTTTTTCTATAAATATTATAAAACAAATTTAATAATTGTCAATTTATTAAATATTTAAAAAAACCTTCTAAAATTTTGATTTTTCTATTTTTCGCTATTAATAAAATAATCGACTCAAACACTAATTCCTCTACCGCCAAGATAGTAGATACTACCCAAAGGGTAGATTTTTTTAAATCTCTAATTTATATCACTTATAAAAATTTAAAATTGATTTGAAACAATCAGAAATTAAAAATTTTAATTAATAAATTTATTTAACCTATCTAACGATACCGCATTTTATTAATTAGTTACTTCCCTCTAATTATTGACAAAAACTTTCTTTTAACTCATATTTTAAAGATGGCAGAGAGGCCTTATGAAGAATTAGTAATCCATGATAAATTAATCCTTTGTTTAAAACAAACAGTTTATCGATATCCTAATGAAAAGTATCCTTATTTAAAAACTTATGCCAATCATCCTGATAAGCATCGAGGGATATACAGCGCCAACAATGGTAATTATTATTATCCTGATCTGGTAGTAATTGATTTAAGAAATGAAAAAATAATTATGATTGCTGAAGTAGAAACCATTTCTACTTTAAATGAACAAGAGGCAGAGGAATGGAAAAATTTCTCTTATCTCTCTTCTCATTTTGCTCTTTTTTATCCTAAAGGTTATGAGTTTAAAATTCGTCAACTTTGTAAAAATATTAAAATTGATTCTTTCTTGGAATATAGCGAAATAGAAGGTAAATTTAAATTAGAGAAAAAAAGAATTATCTTTTAAAAAGATTTATATACCAATAAAAAAGGTACTCACCAAACAAAAAATTTAAAACTGTACTCACTGCTAAAAAGCTTCCAAAGGGAATATAATCTTTTATACTCCTCTTTTTAAGTATTAATAAGAATAAAGAAACAACCAATCCTAAAATAGCTCCACAAAATATAATAAAAAGCACATTTTTATAACCAAAATAACTACCTAAAAAACCAGCCATTTTTATATCGCCACCCCCTATCGCTTCTTTTTTTCTTAATAATAGCCATATTAATCTCAAAAGAAATAAAAAACCCGCTCCGACAACGATTCCGTACAAAGAAAATAAGGGGAATTTATCAATATTAAACAAAAAACCAAACAATATTCCTGGATAATTTAGCCAATCAGGAATTATTTGAAATTCCCAATCAATAAAAAATATTATTAATAAAGCGCTAAACAAGAATATTAGCAAAATAGTTTTAAAAGAAAAATTATGCCTTTCGTAACTAAATAGAAAAATGAAACCAGTTAACAATTCGACAATTGGGTAGCGAAAAGAAATTGATCTTTTACAACAACGGCATTTACCACCTAAGAGAAGAAAACTTATTAAAGGAATATTATCATAAAACTTTATTTTTTTTTGACAAAAAGGGCAAAAGGAACTCGGTTTTATAATAGAAATCCCTCTGGGAGTTCGATAAATTAAAACATTAAAAAAACTACCGAAGACTAACCCAATGACAAAGGCAAAAATTTTATTAAAAACCGCCACTCAAAACACTCCTAACAAATTTTTCATCGTTACAATATTCAAACAAAGTTTCCCGAGTAATTATCCCTTGTTGATAAAGTTTAATCAGAGATTGATCTAAAGTTTGCATTCCAAATTCGGTACCAGTTTGCACCAAAGAAGGAATCTGATAAGACTTATTTTCTCTAATAAGATTTTTTATTGCTGGTGTGCCAACCAAAATTTCCATTGCTGCTGCTCTTCCGCCTTCCTTTCTGGGAACCAAAATTTGAGAAATAATACCAACAATTACGTTAGCAAAAATGTGCCTAATAAAATTTTGTTGTTCGGCAGGAAAAACATCAATTACCCGATCGACAGTCTCTGCGACATTATTAGTATGAAGAGTAGAAAGGACCAAATGACCAGTCTCGGCAGCAGTAAGCGCTAAAGAAATTGTTTCCAAATCTCGCATTTCGCCAATTAAAATCACATCCGGGTCTTCTCGTAGACATGCTCTTAAAGCCGAAACAAAAGAACGAGAGTGAACCCCTATCTCTCTCTGGCTTATTAAACAGTTTCTTCCTTTAAAAACATATTCTATCGGATCTTCAATGGTAATTATCCTTAAAGCCTTTTCCCTGTCCAACAAATCAATCATACTCGCCAAGGTGGTAGATTTACCACATCCAGTGGGACCCGTAACCAAAATTAATCCTCTCTTTTTTCTCACCAATTCAGCAACTATCGGTGGAGCCGGTAGTTCTTCCAAAGTTCTTATTCTTGCCGGAATAATCCGAAAGGCAGCACCAATACCATTCATATCCAAAAAAACATTTACCCGTGCTCGGATTCGATCTTTGCTCACATACTCCAATCTCATCCCCTCGGTAGCTTCTCCCCAAGTATAGGAAAAATCAAGTTCTCTTTTTTTTTCCAACGTTTCAATCTGTTCTTTATTCAAAATTGAATAAATTATTTCTTTTGTATCTTCTTTTTTTAAAGGAGGTCCAGGAATTCTTTTTAATTCGCCATTTACTCTAATTATTGGTGGATTATTAGCGGTAATATGTAAATCTGACGCCCCATAAGCAGCTGCATATTTCAATAATTCATCAATTTTCTTAACATATTTCTCTTCTTTTTTTTCCATTTAATTAAAACTAAATTATTGAAGTGAAAAATTATCCTTGGCTTTCTATAACTCTCGGGATTATAAAAATAAGTAATTCACTTTCTTCTTTTCTTATAGAAGTTCGAGTAAATAATTTTCCTAAAATTGGTATAGAACCCAAAATCGGAATCCTCGTTTCCGCCCTAGTCTCTTGTTCTCGCTTCAAACCACCGATTACAATCACTTCACCATCTTTGGCCGCTACTTGAGTTTTTGCTTCCCGCGTAGCAATTATTGGGACCTCCTGCTCGCCAGCAGTTCGCCAACCAATGATCGCTTCTACTTTTGGTTCTATTTCCATTGTAATACTTCCATCTTTCGTTAAATGAGGAGAAACTGTTAACATAATCCCTATCGATCTTTCTCGCCAAGTATAAACTCTTTCTCGTGTCTCAGGATCGACGCGAACTTCTAATAAAGGAACCTTCGTCACCATTTCCACCGTAGCCTTTTGATTGTCCATAGTTAAGGTATGAGGATTAGCGAGTAATTTTGCCTTTCCTTTTGATTGCAATAATTCCAAAGCCGCTGACATCTGAGCAAAAGAAAGTTTACCAATTATTAAATGCTTAAAAGTTATTGGTATTGCTATCTCTTTACCAATATCAGGAACAGTAGCAGTGGCTGCAGTTCGTATTGACCAGTCAATTCCATAAATTTCATCCGAAGATATTGTTGTTTCAATAAATTTAGCCTCAATAGAAATTTGTGGCGCCGGCCGGTCAAGTTCAGCAATTAATTTCTCGATTTCTGCTAATTTTTCAGGAATATCAGTAATTATTAAATAAGAAGCTCTTTTACTTCCGCCTCCTTCGCCAATCTTCTTTTCCACTGCTTCTACTCTCCCCTTGGAAGAAAGAAATTTATCTATTACTTTTTTAATATCATTTGCTTCAGCATAATTTAAATTGTATACTCGGGTATGAAGTTCTCCTTCAATATCTTTTTTAAAAGGTTTTACCATTATTACCCCTTCACTAATTTCTACTGCATTACATTCTACCGCTCTTAAAATAGCAGAAAAGGCAACCGAAAAAGGAACATCATCAAAACGCATAGTTACTGTTCCTTTTACTTCGGGTGAAGCAATTATATTAATATTTCCTAAACGTGAAAGCATTCTCAACACATCAATGATATCAGCATCTTTTACCTCTAAAGAAACTGTTTTTTCTGTCATCTTCTTTTCGGTAGGTAATGAAACGGTTTCTTTACTTAATTCCAAAACTATTAAATTATTTTGACGAAAGGCATTATAAGCATAAGGAGCTTCCAAGTTTATATTTACTTTTGTTCCTTCTTTATCCTCTTTGATTATAAAATTTTTTATACCAAATTTTGCTACCTCGATTGTCTCCTTTGTTGAAGATTTTACACCGAATAAAATTATATTAATTGTGGGCGGAAACAAATTAAGAGAAGTTTGAAACTCGCAAAAAGTATCGCAACTCAAAGTAATTCTGATTTTTTCTAAAAGTTCTTCGTAATAAATATTTCTTAAAAAATTTCCGTAAGAAAAACAGCACATTATTAAAATTAATAGAAAAATATATTTTCTCATAATATTTCCTCCTTTTATTAATTATTCACCCAAAAAAATTGTGAATCTTTTTCCACCTTTTTCTACAATTACTCTATCTTTCTCAATAGCAACTATCTTTTTTCCATCAATAATGTCCCCAACACGAACTACTTGATTGTTAATAACTGCGTAAGCCTCGTTTTTACTTATGGTAATTGCTGAAACAACCAACGATTTCATTTCAGCAGCATAAGAAAAATCTCTTACAAAAGGATCCTCTCCCCATTTCTCAGTATCTTCTTCTATCTTGGCGGTACCCATCGGTTTAAACTCTAAAGTCTCTTTTTTTGCCGAAATTTTAACGACAGTTAATGTTTCCTTTTTAACCACTGAAGGAACTATCGATTCTTTTTTAATTTCTTGTTTTTGCAAAACTGCCAATGTTTCTTGTTTTACTTTTGACTTCGTAATTCTAGTAACCGAAGTAATTTTTGATTTGGGTTTTGGCCGCAATAAAGTAAAAAAAATCAAAACGACTACTAAAATTCCAATCAAAATAATTAACCTTTGTCGCATATTATTATAGTAATAAAATTTTTAAAAATGTCAATTTATCTCCTTTTTTTACTTCTTAATGTTGTTAAGGGAACGCAATTCTCGCCAACACGCACAGTAGTAATTTCGCCAAGATAGTCAAGAGTAATCTTATCAGATTCAATTTTTACAATTCTTCTTCCCATTATTTCATCACCCACTTTATATTGTTTTCCATCGATTAGAGCGTATGGAGTATTTTCTACTGTTATAATTGCTTGTAAGATATACATTCCCTTAGTTCTTTTTCTTCTCGCTTTCTTTCTACCTTCTCTTTGTAATTTTTGTAATTCTCTCTGTCTCCTTCTTTCTTCTTTTAATCGTTTTCTTTCTAATTTTCTTAATTCTCTCTCCTTTCGTCTTTCTTCTCTACTTTTCTTTTCCCTTTTTTCTAAACTCCCTACTCTTCTTCCAGCTTTTCTTGCTCGCTTACTTCCTTCAACAACCTCCTGTGTTTTTCGGACAGCCTGTTGAACAGGCTTTTTCTTTAAAATTCGTGAACCAACAAAAATTAGAATAAACAAAAGAATCAAAATAGGTATTAATCTTCGCATAATACCTCCTACAAAATTTTTCCTACTAAACTAGAAGCAAATATGTTAACCAGAATTCTTGCTTCAATTAATGGTTTTATCTCATCTTTACCGGTAAATTCTAATTCGTAAACTTTAATAAAATAAGGGAATTTCCTTAAATCAGCAATAAATTTTCCAATATCTAAATACCTTCCTTGAAGAGTAATTTCAAAAGGAATTGGTCTTAAAGGATTTTCTTTTGTTTCTTGTGTTAAAAGAGTATCCAAACCCGGTGGTCGAATACTGAGAAATTTTATATTATATTTTTTGGCTTCTTCTGACAATTGTCTAACCAATTGTAAAACCTCGCTTCGTGGGGCAATACGGGCAACAAATTCTCTATTCTCTTCCTCTAATTTAGCGATTCTCTGTTTTAAAACTTCTGTCTCCTTAGCCAATTTTCTTAATTCCTCAATCTTTGTTTTTAACGCTTTAGCTTCTGATTTTAATTTTGCCCGCGAAGCAATTTTGGGCTGATAAAAGAAAATTACAAAAATCACAATTATTAAAAAAAGTACAATCAATCCACCCACTAGCCATTTTCTTTGTAAAAGATTCATCTTTACCTCCCTATTCTAATAGGCATTCCAATTCAAAATTCAAAACTTCTTCTCCGATAAGATAAGTTTTTGTTTTATTAATCAAATTAACCTCTTTTACCATTTTGCTGTTTTCTAACTTCCACATAAAATCTGCTAAATCAACTTCCAAATATTCCGGTCTGCCGGTCACTACACCTTTAATATTAATTTTAGAAAGCCCGGTAAATGTAAGGCTATTAAGCTGAATATTAGAAGGTACCTCCCTTGAGAAAAATCTTAAGAGAGGTGTCACTACTTCTGTTTCACCAACAATTCCTTTAAGTAATTTTTGCTGAGCCTCTAATTCATCTACTTTATTCTTTAAATTAGTATACTCCTGAGAAATTACTTCGACTTCTTTTAGTTCCCTTTGGAGTTTTTTTATTTGACCTTGCTCTATGGCTTTTTGAACTTCTAAGCCGATATTTATAAGAATAAGCAAAGGAATTAAAACTATGGCTATCGCACCCACTATTTGTAAGTCTCTAGCTGCATATCTTCTGAATTTAATCTCAGAAGGCAAAAGATCTACCGCCTCTGGATCATAATGTAGTCCTAAACAAGCAACCAATCGGTGACCAATATTTTGGGGATAATTTGGTAAATAAAGGTTATAATTTTTAAAAGGATCAAACACCTCAACACTAATTTTTAAATTCTCTTCTAAAAATTCTTTTAAACCTTTAAGTTCTGCGCCGCCACCACAAATTAAAATTCGGTTTATCGCTGGTATGCCATATTCTCTTTTATAAAAATCAATGGTTCGATTTATCTCTCCTAAAAATCTTTCTAAAGCCGGACGTTGCAAACTAAGTAATCTTTTTACTTTTACTCCGTTAGGCAAAGTCTCTTCATTAGTCTCTTCCGGAATACCATATATTCTTTTATATCTTTCCGCTTCTTCCAAACTTAAAGCCAATTCTCCTTCCTCGGTCATAATTGCTACAGTCATTGCTTCAGTAATAGAATTTCCGGCAGTGGTAACCGTTCGTGTAAATTCTAATTGTTTATTTCTAATAAAGATTATGTCGGTAAATTCAGCGCCAATATCTAAAAGAGCAACTACTTCTTCTTCTTTAAGATTTCCAAATTTCTTCGCGGCCGCAGCTAAGGCAAAAGGAATTACCGAAATAGCTGTTGGTTCTAAACCAACTTTTCTTAAAGTGGCAATATGATCGGCAATAATATCTTTTCTTACTGACACCACCATTACGTTGTTAGCTTCTTTTCCTGCTTCTTCTATTGTTCCTAAAGTTTTATAATCCAAAATTGCTTCATCAATAGTAAAAGGAGAGTATTTATCTAATCGTAGAAAAATTGCGTCTCGCAATTCTTTTTTTGACATTTTAGGAAAAGGTGCCTGACGTAAACTTACCGAAGGGCCACTAACAAAAGAATACACCTTTGCTGGTTTCACGTCTTTAATCAATTCTCTAATAATTCCGCTAATATCAGGAATCTCAACAAATTCTCTTAAACCATAAGCACAAACTTTATCTTTTTCCATATAAACAAATTTAACTGATTGAGAACCAATATCAATTGACAAAGCACCTTTTCCTTCTTTTTGAAACAGTGTCTTAAAATCAATACCTTTCACTTTTCACCCCCTTTTAAGGAATTAAAAATTGATTCACTGAACCATCACTAGTTCTAATTTTTACTAATTTATTTCTTAAATTAACTGGCATATCGCCATTAGGTCTACGATTATTATAAAAACCTAATAATGTAAACATTCTAATAGCATGGGGAAAAAACACAACCATACTATCTATTCTATTAAAATCTACATTTTCATTTGTCCCAAACCTATTACCGCCATCAAAATCGGCAACAATAACACTATCAATAACAATAGTTTCATAAAATATACTATCAGAAGATGATAACGAAATTAAATTAAAACTATTAATTCTTATTGTTTCAGTCGTAGGATTAAATAATTTAAAAGAGAAATTGTTAAAATTTGTATCTGGAGCAATAGAAAAAGAGACAGCAGAATTGTTTACGTAAACCAAACTTCCCCGGAAAATTCCTGGCAATCGAAATTCCACAAAAACTTGAGACTTAGGTAGCACCGTTACATATTTACGCAAAGTTTCCTTAGGAGAATAAACTTTTACTAAATGAATACCTATCGGAATATTCTCAAAAGAAAAAAAACCATCCCAATGAGGTATAGATTCTACATATACTATTTCTCCATCTTTAGGATATTCGCAGCTTACTCGAAAATTAACCGCCATATTTCCCGGTGGATTTTTTTCGCTATCATAAACATAGCCATAAATTTTGTTATTAAATAAATCATTATAATTTTCGGCAATTTTATAGGTTAAAGTAAATCGGCCATTAGCAAAACTTCTAATCGCTAGATCTTCGGGAGTATATTGATAATATCTTCCCCAAGCATCAATTTTATAACTCTCTTTATCTTCTAAAAAATCTAATTTCAAATAAGGACCTTTCCATAAACCACCTTCATTATTTACTAAAGCGCCTAAACTATCAGGTAACTTTCCCATATCACCCACATAACCAAAATCCACTCTTTTTCCATCAATAATTAATTCCGGATCACCAGTAATCGCTTTACCAAGTTTTTTTAATTCTTCCATTGTTTCATCTATCTGGGAACGTTCACGAATTCGATCAATCGCGCTTAAGGAAATACCGGCAAGAATACCAATGATCACCATCACAACAATCATTTCTAATAACGTAACTCCTTTATTTCTTTTCATAATTAAATTATTCCTGAAAATTAACTCGGCTAAATTTTATTTCAATATTTTTGGCTCCAATTCGAGGATAAACGTTGATAACTTTTTCAATGGAGTCATATTGAAGAGTATCTCGATATACACACACCAATCTTCTTTTTCCGATAGGAACTCCGGCATACATAAAATTTCCACCACTTTGTGGATGAATAGAATCAATAATCATTCTACCTTCTCGTGGATAGAAAAAAGTTATTGATATATAAGTAGCTTTTATTGAGTCAGGCGGATTTCCTAAAGCATCGTATACTATTCCACTTACTTCATTATTAAAAAGGTCGGAAAAGGAACTTGCTAATTTTTTTGTTAGCCATTTTTGATAATTAACATCGCCACCACCCGCATAACTTCTGATAATTAAACTTTCAGGATAATATTTATAAGAGTCACCCCAGGCATCTATCAAAAACCCTCTAGGATTCTCAGCAAATGCCGGCTTTAAATAAGGTCCTTTCCACAAAGCACTATCTACATAATCTGGTTTAACAACAAGATCTATTAAATTTTTAGGCAACATTCCGCAATCGCCAACGAAACCAAAATCGATTCTTGTTCCCATGTATGTTAATCGTTCATCACCTACAATGGCTCTGCCAATTTCATCTAACTCTTTTATCGTCTCTTCGATTCTTTGCCTTTCTAATGTTACATCCCATGTTTTTACTGCTGCCGAAGCTAATATTCCAATAATTACCATTACAATCAACAGTTCTAAAAGAGTGACACCTTTCTTCATTAATTAAAATAATACAATAATGTCATCGTTTACCTGATGTCTTTGAGGATCGTACCATTCGCCATCAGGACCAGCACTTTTTAATCCTAAAGTTTCACCATTTGGTCCTAAATAATACATAATCGGGGTACCCCAAGGATCATATAAAAAGGAGTGCTCAGGATCATCTCGTACATAGGGACCGTTCCAACCTTTTTTAGTAAAAGGATTCCAAGCAGGTATCGATTCTTTTCCCGGATAGATAAATTCTCTTAATGTATCTGGACGATTTGTTGCTAATTCAATCAAGTGCCTCGGAAATCTACCAACATCCCCTTTAAATCCATAATCAACATAATTTGCGCCAACTTCACCAACTATCGCTTTCCTCAACTGATATAATCGATTTTTAACCACAGTAATTCGAGCATTCTGAGTTACTCGAGATACAATCGGAGGAACTAAAAAACTAATTAAAATGCCAATAATAAAAATTACTACTAATAATTCAACTAAAGTAAACCCTTTATTTCTCATAAATTTAATTAATTATGCAAAACAAAAATTATCACTTCATCGTGTTCAGGATTATAACTTCTTATGGATTCACCGGCAATATTGAAACCAATTAACCCATAATTAGAAGGATATTGTGAACCTGGGGGATACCACATACCATATCTAATAGTACCAGGATCGTATCCCCAAACATCATTAGGGCCGTCCTCTCTGGTATCAAAACAATCTTCTTTATTATCATAATCTTCTTCGTCAAAATCTTCCGGTGTTAATTCTTTACCGGTATAAGGATTTGTAGGAAATTTTCCTAATTTCACTTCAAAAATTCCACCTGGGAAATAAGAACCATAACCATCTTCATAAAAATCCTCAGCGTAGTGCCCTTGCTCTAAATGAAAGGTCTCAATAACAACTTGACAAAGATGCATATTAGCTTTAACTGCTGTCTGTCTGGCTCTTTCTCGCATTAAGTTGAAATTAGGTACTTGAAGAGAGATTAAAACACCAATTATAGTTATGACTATTAACAACTCCACTAATGTAAAACCATTTTTTTCCATCAAACAATTATAATCTAATTTTTTTGTTATGTCAATAAATATAAATAAATGTGCTAGAAGGGTTATTAAGTTAATGGAATATCTTAATCACGAGAGAAAAATTTTTCGATAATTTTGTCTGGAAATATTATAAAAAATCTATTAAAGTTATTAGTGAGAAATTATTTGAAAAGATTGGCAGGAAATTATTAACAGGAGCAGTTTAAAGCTATTCTTTGTCCCATTTTAGGGATTGTTAAAAAAATCATTTTGAAAATTGGTGTTATTTCTTTCTCCAAACCTTTCTCTTTAGATCTTCTCTTGCTTTTTCAACGGTGTTTAAAACTTCGGCACAAGAATTTTAGATAAAAAGCAATAAAGCAAAATTTTTATCATCATTATGATATGTTATAGCAAAAATATAATAATTGTAAAAAAAGCAAGGATATTAATGTGAAAAGTGCTTTCATTAATTTTTCGATTATTTAAACTTATGTAATTTTAGCATGTACTTAAAATTGAAGTTTTAGCAATCTATTTATAATCATTTAGAAAGATTATTTTAATAACTTTTTGATAACAAGTGAATACCAAAGCAAGAAAATAGTTAAGGTTATCTAAAAATTAATAAATTTATTAACAAAAAAATTAAAAAAGGCACCGAAAATGATTATATAAAAAGGATCTAAATTTGTTAGAATTAAAAGAGAAAAAATTATCAAGAAGAAAATAGTTGACCACCAATTACTAAGGATTTTTAAAAAGAAAAATAAACCTGTTTGAAAAATAAATCCAATTATCGCTGGTTTGACGCCAAATAAAAAACTTCGAATATAGAAGTTCTTTTCAATTTTTTGATAAAGTTTTATCGCAAAATAAAGCATTATTGCTGAGGGCAAGAAAATTGCAATGGTAGCGATAATACTACCTAAAATACCTTCTAATCGATAACCAATGAAAGTAGCAATAATTGCTACCGGTCCAGGAGTAATTTGGCTAATGCTTATCCCAATAAGAAAATCCTTTTCTGAAAGATAGTTACGAAAATCAACAAATTCCTGCTTAATAAAAGGAATTGCTGCGTAACCGCCTCCAAAAGTTAAAGCACCGATTTTAAAGAAAAGAATAAATAGTATAAATAAAGAAGCAAAAGAAAATAGAAAATTTGAGGGCTCTTTATTTTCTAACCCTTTTACTAATATTCCCAAAAAACCACAAATAATTATTATAAAAAAAATTTCTACTTTTAAACTTATTAATAGAAAAGCTAAAATAGTAATTATTATTGAAAAAATAATATCTCTCGTTTCTTTATTTCTAAAAATATATTTTGCTAAAGCCACTCCTCCTGAAAACAAAATTGCGGGAATTACCGGTGATAAACATTTATAAACTTTTTCAATTAAACTCAACTCTTGGTAACGAAAATACAAAATGCTTAAAATTAAAGTGAGAAAATAAGCAGGTAATAAAAAAGAAACCACTGAGATAACCATCCCTTTAATCTTTCTTAAAGAATATCCGATAAATTCTACGTAGTTGGGCACAAAAGGACCAGGAAGCATTTGACCAATCGCGACAGCAGTTAATAACTCTTCATCGCTAATCCATCTTTTCTTTTTCACGCAATATTCTCTTATTAAGGACAACATTGCTATACCTCCACCAAAACCTATAAACCCAATTTTAAGAAAAACCATTGCTAATTCTTTGAGACTAACCTTTTTCATCTTTTAATTTTGCCATTTTTGCCTTATTATGAACATATCTTAAAGGTTCAGGAATACGAAAATTTCTACAACAATTGATAATGACTTCTAACGCTTTTTCTTTAGTAATCAAATTTCCTGGAGAAACATAGATTGGTTTTGTCTTTGCTCGGGATCTTAACACAAAGCCAAAAACTTCGTCATTAAGAAAAACGGGTAAATAGGAAAATCTATCCTCTTTTAAACTTCCTACTATTTCGCCAATCAATAAGGACTTAGCGACACCTATTGTTGGTTTATTAAGAATGACCCCTAAATGGGTCGCTATTCCGGCTTTCCGGGGATGTAATATTCCTTGACCATCTACTAAAATTACATCGGGTTTCTTTTTTATTTGCTGGTAAGCTTTTATAATAAACTTTAATTCTCGATAGCTTAAAAATTCTGGTATATAAGGAAAATCAATTGTATCTTTTATAACAACCTCTTCTAAAATAGTTAAATCAGAATAATTAAAAGTAGCAAAACAAGCATACCCATAATTTGAAGAAAAAGCAACATCGCAGGCGCCAATAATTTTTATATTTTTTATTACATCAATTAATTTTACCTTTTGGGCAATTTTCTTTTGTTCTCTTTTTAAGACTTCAATATTTATCAAAGAGTAAAATATTGTTTCTCCAGATTAATTAGTTCTTCTATTCCTTTTTTTGCTAATTGAAAAAGTTTTAAAAAAGTTTCCAAAGAGAAAGATGCTTTTTCAGCTGTTGCTTGAATTTCAACAATTTTCTCGCTTCCTGTCAAAACAACATTCATATCTACTTCGGCATTAAAATCTTCTTCATAATTTAAATCCAAAAGTATTTCGCCATTAACAACTCCCACAGAAATTGCTGCTAAGTAATCGATAATTGGATTTTTTTCTATCATTCCCATACGAAGCATTTTTTTAACAGCATCCATAAGAGCAAAAAAACCACCGGTAACAGAAATCGTCCTCGTACCTCCGTCAGCTTGTAAAACATCACAATCCACATAAAGAGTGATATCTTTAAGAATTGATAAATCAATAACTGCCCTCAGAGAACGGCCAATAAATCTTTTTATTTCTTGAGACCGAGAATTTACTCGCAGGATTGTTGCTTCCCGTGGAATTCTTTGAGAAGTAGAACCAGGCAACAGAGAATACTCAGCTGTAAGCCAACCGCTCTCTTTCCCTAATAAAAAAGGTGGAACCTTCTTTTCATAACTTACAGTACATAATACAATTGTATTCCCAGCTTTTATTAAACAAGAACCTAAAGGATTTTCTAAATATCCAATGTTGACTTCAATTTTTCTTATCTCATCATATCTTCTACCATCTTTTCTTATTACCATTGTTATTCTTGGGGCGCTACTCGCATAACTTTTTCTGGTGAAAAACCTAAAAAATTACGAGCAATTTTTTCAAATTCCGGTGGAATATCGGTAAGGTAGATTATTAATTCTCCTTTTTCTTTTTCTATTTTTTTATAATCTAAAAAACCTACTATTGATCTAGCCAACTCTTCAGCAGAATCAACAACAGCAATTTTGTTTTTAAATATTTCTTTTATTGTTTTTTTTAATAAAGGGTAATGAGTACACCCTAAAAGTAAAGTATCTATTTTCTCTTCTTTTAAAGGTTGAAGATATAACTTTAAAACTTCTTTAGTGATATAATGATTTATCCAACCCTCTTCCACCAACGGTACTAATAAAGGTGTTGGTCGAGCGATAATTTCTATCTCCTTATCATAATTTTTAAAAACTCTCTCATAAGCTCCTGATTTAATTGTGATGCGAGTACCAATCACACCAACTCTTTTACTTTTAGTTTTCTTAATAGCGGCTTTTACTCCTGCTTCAATCACACCGATTATCGGCAAAGAAATTTTGCTCTTTACGTAATCAAGAGCAACTGAAGAAGCAGAATGGCAGGCAATAACAATTACTTTTACTTTTCTTCTCTTCAAAAAATTACAGGCAGCCAAAGTGTATTTTTTAATGATTTCCTCAGACTTTTCTCCATAAGGCAAATGAGCTGTATCGCCAAAATAAAGAATTTTAATTTCCGGCATTATTTTTTTTATCTCTTTTACTACGGTTAAACCTCCTAAACCTGAGTCAAAAACGCCAATCATTTCTTTTGACTAATAAACCTCTTTATTCCTTCAGCAATACCTTTTGCTAATTTATCTTGATACCAATCTTTTATTAAAAGAGCTTCTTCTTTTCGGTTGCTTAAAAAACCACACTCGATTAACACCGCCGGCATGAAAGCACCTTTTAAAACATAAAACCCTGCCTGCTTAACTCCTCGATTCTCGATATCCAGAACTTCACATACCGCATCCTGGATGGCGGCGGCTAGTTCTTGGGATTCTTTTAAAAATTCTTGTTGTGCTAAGTCCGCAAGAATAAAAGCTAAAAGATCATCGTTGACATCACTTTTAGTAATTTCGTATTTAATTACTTCATTCTCGGCTTGCGCTACAGCCCTTTCCCAATCACTCCTCGCTTCTGAAAGAAAATAGACTTCAAAACCACTAGCATAAGAATTTTTTTTTGGTGCCGAATTACAGTGGATACTGATAAATAAATCTGCTTTATTATCGTTAGCAATCTTTGCCCTTTCTGATAAAGAAAGAAAAATATCGCTATTCCTCGTTAAAATGACATCCAAGCCATATTTTTCTAAATACTTTTTTAACTTCCTAGCAATCTTTAAATTTAAATCTTTTTCTTTCGTTCCCATTTTACCAATTGCCCCTGGATCTTTTCCGCCATGTCCCGGATCAATCACTACTAATTTTATTCCCTCTTTTAATCGAGGTAAAAATTTCAATACTACTACGCCTTTCTCTTTATTAATTCGAACATCGCATTCTTTTTTTAAATAAAATTTAATATTAAAACCATCCTCTTTTTTTATTTCATAACTTTTTAAATGCCCCAGCACCGGTAATTTATTAATTTGAGATTTAGCTTGAAAACTTATCTCATAGTCCCGATGGGAGGAACTTTTGGTAGAAAAATAAGCCTCGGAATTTAAATAAAAAGTTATTATAGTGGTGTCCTTTTTTTCATAAACTTTGATTTGAGTAACTTCGGGCACAATAGATTTTTTTTCTATTGGAAATTCCGGTTGAGGAATTTTTATTTTCTCTAAAATTTTTTCACAAGTAAACAAGGATAAAAAATAATTGTTTCCTATTTTTAAAACTGGATAAGGAACTTTTATTTCTTCAAAATTTATTTTTATCAACGGCTTTTCTAAATCAATAATTATTTCTGTCTTTAATGAATCATCAAAAATTAAAAAAACTTTGTTTTCAACAAACCAAGATTGTACGTTTAATCCTTTAATGAAATCGGTTAACAATAAATATTCTTTATCTTCAAAAACGATAGTTTCTGTCGTTTCGTTACCAACAATAATTTTTCGGGCAAAAAGAAAATTAAGAAATAAAAGGAATAAGAAAAAGGATTTTCTTATTACCATTTATATTTATGATAATACCGTTCTTCTCTTTTAAGTGCCCTTTCTCTTAATTCCTTTCTTTTATCAACAACCTTCTTCCCCTTTGCTAAAGCAATTTCAATTTTACACCTTCCTTTATCATTAAAATAGACTTTTAAGGGAATTAAGGTATATCCCTTCCTCTCTATTTTACCGACCAATCTTTTTATCTCATTTTTATGAAGTAGTAATTTTCTTTTTCTTTTGGGATCGGGATTAAAAACGCTTCCTTTTTCATAAGGAGCAATATGGACATCTTTTAAAAACATTTCGCCATTTTCAATTGTACAATAACCTTCTTCAATAGAAATCTTACCTTCTCTTATTGATTTTACTTCACTTCCTTTTAATTCAATTCCTGCTTCGTATTTTTCTTCAATAAAATAATTATGAATAGCCTTTCGGTTTTGAGCAACAATTTTCATTCCTTAGAAATACTCTTATTTTTTCTTAGCTTTCTCCCGATTTTTGAGAAATTTTTCTTTTAACTCAGGATATTTTTTAAGATGCCAACGAATTACCGTTTCGCTCACAGCAATTTTATCTGCCAATTCTTTGATTGAACCTACTCCTTTATTAAGAAGTTTTTTAATTTTATCATACGTACTTTCATCCTCAATCAAAAGAGATTTATAATGAACAAGATAATAAGCCTTTTTATAAGAAATCCCCAACCTTTCGGCTAATTTCGCTACGTTAAAACCAGCCTTCTCGTACTCTTTTTTAATTTTATTATAATCGAATTTTTCTTTTTTCATAGTAATAAATTATAATAAAGAAATATATAAAATCAAGTAAATACAGAGTATAACTCTAAAATATCGTTGTTATTGGAATTTGATAAGTTCAAGTAGAAATACGCTTCTCATTGGCAATCTATATACTTCAGTTTCAATTTATCAGACAAAGGTTGATATTATTCAAAGTAAAGATTATCTCGAACAGAGGGTCTCTGAGTAAGTGATACTATTCTTTTTAGAAACAAAAGAAAAATTTTCATATAAAATATTACTATTAAAAACTGACTCTTTCAAGTAAAAGCCAGGTATCTATTTATTAAGGTTTAAAACAGGAGATTAGGAAGCAAGAAAGAAATTTATATTGACGTAAGAAAATCAAGATAGAATATAAATACTTCATAAAACTGAAATCAATTTTTAGGAAATTATCTTATTTATCTTTAGAAACTAATATTGAGAGTTTATTCAATTCTTAATTCTAATTATTAATTAATATATCTTTCTTAACTCTCATTTTATCGATAATGAAGACTAAATACTATAATATCTCCTATACAGTCCCCTATCCAATAGAAAACAAACTCCTCCTGCTTTATTAAGGTAAATTTTAGAAAATATATTATTTAGTTATTAAATATAGAAAATAGACCGCGTTAAGCACCTCCCTTTTAGGTTTATTTTCAATAACTTATCTAACGAAACTTTCAACATCAACTACTCCTTTTTTCCTTCTATATATAAGACGAAAAAATACCCCTTTAGGTTACCAGTTTTTTTAATTTTTATTAACTTGGTAAAACACGCGCTAACACATTTACTTTTTTCATTTGACTTTTGTATTAAGTATTGATATAATTTTTATGTTATGAAGGCTTATAAATTAAAAAAGGAATATTTAAAGGAATATCTAAAAAGTTTAGAAGACTTTGGAGAAGTTTGGGGACCGATAAAGAAAGGAGATATTGATGTCTATGAAAAAATTAGTGATTATTCCCTATTAAATCTCAATGCCTTAAGACCTATTTTACCTTTAAAAAAATTTCTTATTCCACCAAAATTTAATACCTTCTTTTATACCAAAGATGGTAAATACGAAAATGCCTTAAAGGATGTTAAAAAAAGAATTATCTTTGGTGTCCATCCTTGCGAAATTCATGCTCTTTTAATTTTAGATCGATTGTATAAAGAAAGATATCCTGATTATTATTATTTAATCCATAGGAAGTCAACATTGATCGTTGCTCTTTCGTGTGTTCCTGACGAAAAGTGCTTTGCTCGGTCCTTGAATACTCACTTTGTCGAAGAAGGTTTTGATTTAGGATTTACTGACTTAGATGATTACTATCTTGTTTGGGTTGGCTCTTCAGAAGGAGATGATTTATTACGTTGTCGTTTAGATCTATTTGAAGAAAAAATCACCTCTCAGGATTTAAATCGTTATATTGAATGGCGGAAGTGGCGAGATAATCAATACCAACTTAATTTAGACCTTACTGCGATGCCGGATATTATGGAATTAAGTTATGATTTAGAAATCTGGGAAGAAATTGGCGAAAAGTGTCTTTCTTGTGGAACTTGTAGTATGGTCTGCCCTACCTGTACGTGTTTTAATATTGCTGATTATTTAGGCATCGAAGATGAACCTGGAAAAAGGGAAAGATTTTGGGATAGTTGTATGTTAAAAACTTTTGCCTTGGTTGCTGGTGGCTTTAACTTTCGTGAAAGAAGAGCAGATCGGGTAAAACTTTGGTACACTCATAAATTAAAAGCCTTCATTACCGAATTTGGCAAACCAGCATGTGTGGGTTGTGGTCGCTGTATCGCTAATTGTCCAGTGAATATTAATGTGACTGAAATAACAAAAATTTTAAAAGGAGAGGGAGCTAAAAAATGAACGAAAATTTGTACCAACCTATTCCAATGAGAATTGTAAGAAGATATGATTTAATTGAAAATGTACGTTTCTTCCAAGTAAGGCCGATAGATATTGAAAAAGCCTTAACTATAAACTACAAACCTGGCCAATTTATGATGATCTCTCTTTTTGGAGCTGGGGAAGCCCCTTTTTCTATTTCCTCCTCACCATCTCGTCCTGGTTTATTAGAATTTGGTATTAGGAAAATTGGTGTTCTAACAGAGCAACTGTTTAAATTAAAAGAGAATGAAATAATTCATATTCGGGGACCTTATGGCAATGGATTTCCAATTGAAAAAATGTATGGTTATAATCTAATTATTGTTGCTGGCGGTTTAGGAGCAGTGCCTTTGCGTTCTTTACTTTTGTATGCTTTAGATAACCGTGATTTATTTAAAAAGATCTATTTTCTTTATGGTGCCCGACGACCAAAGGAAATGTTATTTTTAAGGGAATTTTTAGAATTAAAAGAACGAGAAGATTTAGAATGTCTTTTAACAGTAGACAAAGATGATACCGGAACTTGGACCGAGAAAATTGGGGTGGTAACCGAACTTTTCAAATATTTAAAAGATATTGATCCGCAAAAAACCTATGCGGCAGTGTGTGGTCCGCCGATAATGTATCGATTTGTAATTGATAAATTAGTAAGTTTAGAAATCCCTAAACACCAAATTTTAATGACCTTAGAGAGAAGGATGCGGTGCGGTATGGGAAAATGTGGACATTGTGTTATTGGTTCCATTTATACTTGTGTTGACGGACCAGTTTTTACTTATTGGGATGTATTACATATGAAAGATTTAATATAAAATTTAAGAATATGGAAAAGAAATTAAAAGTTGGTTTTTATGAATTTACCGGCTGTGCCGGTGATTTATTAACTATTGTTCACAATGAAGATTATCTTCTAAAAGTTTGGAATTCGGTAGAAATTGTCAGTTTTCGTTTGGCAACAAGCAAACGAAATGAAAAAACAAATTTAGACATTGCCTTCGTTGAAGGTTCGATAACCAGCGAAGAGCAAATAGAAGAACTTAAAAAAATAAGAGAAAAAAGCAAAATTTTAGTAGCCTTAGGGACTTGTGCTTCTTTTGGTGGTTTACAATCAATGTATTCTCACCAAGAGGATTTTTTAACCCGTTTCAACTCCGTTTATCCTCATAAATTTGCTATTTTAAAACCCTTGGAATCAAAACCATTAGAAAATTATGTAAAAGTAGATTATTTTATTCCGGGTTGCCCTATTGATTTTAAACTTTTTCTTTTTAACTTTACAAGACTTTTGAGAAATCTGCCGGTAGAATTACCTTATTATCCTGTCTGTTTAGAATGCAAATGGCGAGAAAACAATTGTCTCCTTTTAAAAAGGATTCCCTGTTTAGGTCCTTTAACTCGTGCCGGCTGCTCAGCAAGATGTCCAACTAACAATCTACCTTGTGTTGGCTGTTTCGGTCCTTACGAAGATTTAAACCTTTCTTCTTGGTTAAAAATCTTTCAAGAAAATAACATTCCTTTTAAGGAATTAGAAAAAAAAGTGAGACTATTTTGGGGAACAAAAGCAAAAGAAATTTTAAAACAACTTAAAAATAAAAGATGAAGAAAATAAAAGTAGATTTAGTTACCCGTGTTGAGGGACACGGAAATATTTATATTGAAATTTACAAGAATAAATTTAAAAGCATCAAATTTGAAATTCCCGAAGGTCCCAGGCTTTTTGAAACCTTGGTCCTTAACAAAACCCCAGAAGAAGTACTGAATATAGTATGTCGGATTTGCGCAATCTGTAATGTTTCCCATCGTTACTCAGCGATTCGGGCATTAGAAAAAATTGGTAATATTAAAGTTCCTAACGAAATTATCCTTTTACGAGATTTAGCTCATTATGGAGAAATGTTAGAAAGTCATGCCTTACATCTTTTCTTTCTTGCCTTGCCTGACTTCTTGGGATTTCCCGATGCTATTAGTATGGCAGAAAAATTTCCGGATCTCGTTCAAATTGGTTTGAGAATTAAGAAATTTGGAAATTCCATAATGGAAAAAATTTTAGGTAGAATGATGCATGGTGAAAATATGATTATTGGGGGTTTTGGCAGATATTTAACCGCTGAAGAACTAATGGACATTAAAAAGGAAGCCGAGCAATTGTTACCGGAAGCAATAAAATCTTGGGAAGTTACTCGTGACCTTCATTATACCACTTTTTGTGAAGAAAGCATGCTTTTTGTTTGTCTAAAACCGCCAACCGATGAATATGGTTTCTGGGGTGATGAAGTATTGATCTCCAATGGAGAAGAATATCCAATTGAAAAATTTTATTCTTTAATTGAAGAAAGAATTGTTCCCCATTCCTCCGCTAAACATTCTTATTATCAAAATCGTCCTTATATGGTTGGTGCTTTGGCAAGAATGAGTTTATTAGGAGAAAGATTACACAATGCCTCGGCAGAAGCTTTTAAAAAGAGTTATAGTTTAAGTTGGATAAGAAATCCGTTATATAACAATCTTGCCCAAGCAATTGAGATTATTTTTTCGTTAGAAAAAGTAATTTCGACGGCGGAAGAACTTTTAAAGAAAACACCCTTCAAAGAAACATTAATAACTTATCAAAAATTTAATGGGAAAGCGGTCGGCAGCGTTGAAGCACCCCGGGGAACACTTTTCCACTATTATGAATTTAAAAATAAAAAATGCGCGAAAGCAAACTTAATTATTCCAACAGCCCAAAATTATGCCTCTATTGAACAGCATCTGAAAGTTTGTGTTTGTAATATAATTAAAAAATTTGGAGTAAAAGAAGAAGAATTAATTAGTGAATCAGAAAAAATTATTCGCGCCTATGACCCCTGTATTTCTTGTTCTTGTCATATTGTAAGAACTTCTTAATATCCCCAAACTTCTTCCAGATAAACTTTTCTTCGACAGGTAGGGCAAAGAATTTGTAAATGGGAAGCCCGGTAAGGAAATTCTTTAGTTTCTATTTTTGGCTCGTAAACCAAACCTAATTCTTTATAATAAGTTAAAAATAAAGTTGGGTTAGCCGAAATTAAAGTTCCAACTTTTTTGGCAACCCAAATTATTTGGTCTTTGGGAGCAATTATTTCGCCACAAGAAGCACAAAGGATTAATTCTTTTTCTATTTCGTTTTTATAATTATCTTTTTTTAAAGAGGCTAAATCAAATTCCGGTGTGTGTTTAATCCCTTCGCCCGTAATACAATATCTTACACATTGACCACAATAAATACATTTTTCTTGATAATGAATAACTTTTCTAATTTTTTTATCTTTATCGTCAATTATCTCTCTTGCCTTAGAAGGACAAACTTCCGCACAAGCACCGCACCCAACACATTTCTCTTCATTGAAAACGATTTTTCCCCGAAAATTAGGAAAAACTTTTGCTGGCCGATAAGGAAATTTTATTGTATAAGGACCCTTAAAAATTGCTTTGATGGCTTCTTTTAATTCTCTTAATTTAGGTTGTCTCATCTTCTTTGCTTATTTGAGAATAACCTTTTTTATCTTCACTAAATTTATCAACAATACTTTTGTACCAAAGTTTTGTTCCAAAAAGTAGTGAACCACGGGATAAAGCATGGGCAGCAACCGGCATTGTAAAAAGAATGAATAAGGCACAAATCAACGCTTTAATTCCCATTTGGGTAAAACCACTAATAAAAAAGATACCAAACATTATACCACAAGTACCAATAGTAACGCATTTTGTTGATGCTTGCATACGATTATATAAATCAGGAAATTTCACTAATCCCAAAGCACCCAATAAATCAAAGATTACGCCCACAATAATAAATATCCAACCTAAATAATAAAAGAACATAAATTCTCCTTTTTAATCATCTAAATTTCTTCCCTCTAAATATTTTGCTAATGCCAAAGTTCCAACAAAAGCCAATATGGCAATGGTAATTGAAAGGTCTAATAAATAAGGTAAATTATAACGAAAAGCCATCAAAGCAGTTATTCCACAGAAAAGAATTGACATAATATCAACAGCAATTGCGCGGTCAGAGATAGACGGTCCTCTTAATGCCCGATAAAGACTAAAAAAGGCAGCCAATGATAAAATAGTAATTAATATACTCATATTTACTCAAAAATCCTTTTTAAATATTTTTCAAAAGTTTGGGCAATTATTTTCTTTGCCTTTTCCTCATCTTCTTCTTTTATCCAAATCCAATGGATATAAAGAGTATCGCCATCTATTTCACAAGTCATTGTTCCCGGTGTCAAAGTAATAGAATTGGCTAAAAAAGTTTTAGCAATATCCGTTTTTAAAGATGTTTTTATTTTTATAATCCCTGGTTTTAAAGGCATACCAGGATGCAAAACTCTTAAAGCAACATCTAAATTCGCTTCTAAACACTTATAAGCAAAGATGGGGATGTAAACTAAAAGCCAAAACCACCGGTGGACTTGGAAAATTTTTATTGGCTTTTCAATAAAATAACCACCAAAAATAATACCGCTCAATAAAGAAACCACAACACCGACAATAATTTCATCGTAATTTAAACTAAAAGTAAGTAAAAACCATAAAATTAAAGCAACAATAAAAAAGATAACCTTTCTCATCATCTCATTAAAACTAATCTTGCGTATTCAATACCTCTAATTATTGCCTCGCTTGCCTTACTAATTAAATTTGGTTCTAGATAATTAAAATAGAAAATACCAAGAATAAGAATTAGAAAGACCAAAAATAGAAAACTTATCGCTATCAAACCCGACTCTTTCACTTCTTCGCCCTCTCTTTTTGTGAAAACTTTATTGGTAATTTTTAATAAATAAGCCAAAGTTAATAATGAAAATATTCCTAAAACAATTGCCAGCCAAAACATTTTTTCTTTGATGGCTCCTAAAATTAAAAATAGTTTTGGGAAGAACCCTAAGAAAGGCGGAATTCCTGCCAAAGAAAGAGCACCTAAAGTATATACTATTCCGGAAAAAGGCATTCTCTTTTTTAAAAAAGCAAGTTCATTAATATCCAAAGTACCCATTTCTCTTTCTACTGGTCCAGCAGTCAAAAATAAAAGACCCTTACCCAAAGCGTGGGCGAAAATTAAAGATAAAGCACCGGTAATTCCCCAAAAGTTGGCAATGCCCAATCCTACAAATATATATCCTATTTGACTTACACTAGAATAGGCTAACAATCTTTTATAATTTTCTTGTTTTAAGGCAATAAAACCAGCAATTATAATCGATAAAATCCCGAGGATAATTAGAATATCAAAATAATGGGAAGCATTATTTCTATTTAAACCAAATACATTAAAGATTAAACGGGAAAGAGCATAAACACCCAAGGTCTTAATGAACACACCAGAAAGCATTGCTGAAATTGGAGCCGGTGCCTGAGAATGAGCATCTGGTAGCCAAAAATGGAAAGGAAAGAGAGCAGATTTTATTAGAAATCCAAAGGTTAGAAGGGAGATAATAAACCAGAATAAAGTTCCCTTATTTTCATTTATAAAAGTATTAGCAATATCTGCCATATTTAATGTGGAAGTCTTTGAATAAATGAGGGCAATCGCTAAAAGAATAGTTAAACCCGCAATCTCACCAATAACCTGGTATTTGAAACTGGCTTCCAAGTCTTCTTTTTCTACACCAAAAGCAACTAACGCATAGGAAGAAATTGCTGAAATTTCAATAAAGACAAAAAGGTTAAATAAGTCACCGGTGATTGCGATACCATTTAAACCAGCAACCATTAATAAGAATAATGTCCAGAATTTCCAGCGACCAGTATAATTATCTAAATAAGTAATCGAATAAATAGCGCAAGCAAAACTCAAAAGATTGATTATCAAAACCATTAACAATGATAAACTATCAAAAGTGAAAACAATTCCTAAGGGAATCGGTTTTATCGGCCATTTACCAATCTCATAGACATAAATATTACCGAAAATTGGCAATAGAAAAAGGGAATAAATACTTAAAATCAATAGTAATGTAGTAATAATATTTCCAATAATATCTGATAATCTTTCCCATATTTTAGAAAGTAAGGGAATTAAAAAAGCACCTAATAAAGGTAAAGCAGTAAATAACGGTAAATAATTCATTCTTTTAACCTTTTTATTTCTTTAATATCAAAAGTTTTATATTTTTCATAAATTCTTATTGCTACGGATAAAAGCAAAGCAGTAGTACCCAAACCAATTACGATTGCTGTCAAAACCAAAGCCTGAGGAATTGGATCAACGAAATTCCTTGCTTGTTGAGCATTAGTATAAATTGGTGCTAAGGCATCTTTTTTATAACCAATAAACGCAAAAAATAGATTTACCGCATATTCCAATAAGCAAAAGCCAATAGCAATTTTAATCAAATTCCTTTTTGTTAATATCGCATAAATACCAATTAGAAAAAGAATTATACAACCTAAATAAGGTAACATAATTACTCCTTCATTATAAATCTTGTTGCAGCAATTGCTAAAAAGATAGCAAAAAGTCCAGCCCCAACTTTTATGCCAATCGCTACATTACATAAAGGTATTATTCCCGAAGAAAAAAGCATAAAGACTTTTCCTTTTGGTAAAAAATTATAGAAAAATTGAGAACCTAAAATAAGACCAAATAAAGCAATAAGAACAAACAAAAGTCCACCAATACTTTCGAAAATTGAAGAATAAATATAACTTATCCTTTCTTTTATCTCTTCACTACCGAAGGCGAGGATTAAAAGAATAAAGGAAGCAGAAATTATTACTCCGCCAGCAAAACCACCGCCAGGAGTTAGATGACCGTGAAAAATAATATATATCCCATAAAGAAAGATTAAACCTACCAAAAGTTTCGTTATTGTTTTTACAATAATTGTCATTCCCCTCATTTTATTTTCCCTATCTTTCTTAAAATTGTTAATACTCCAATTACCGAAGTAAAAAGAACAGTTGCTTCTCCTAAAGTATCATATCCCCGAAAATCTAAAATAACTGCTGCCACTTGATTGGCTGCCCTTATCTCTTCAAATCCTTTCGCTAAATAATGGGAAGCAATTTTCATAATTGGCATTCCAAATTGAGGTAATTCTTTTAACGCCAAAATAGAAAGAATTAAAAAGAATATTCCAAAAAGGACAAAAACTCCTTTTGTTAAATAATCTCTTACTTTCATTCTCTCTTCTAAGGTTGTATCAATATGGGTAGTTTTTAATATCACTCCAACAAAGATAACTACTGTTAAAACTTCAACAACTATTTGGACAATTGCCAAATCAGGTGCCTGGGTTAAAATAAACATAATCGCTACTGAAAAACCAACAATTCCTAAAGAGATTGCTGAAGCAAGTAAATCTTTAATCTCTACCGCAACAATTCCAGCACCAATAGCCACTATTAATAAAATATAAAGTTCAATCATAAAACTAAAATTAATAAAATTATAATAATTCCGATAAATATTACAACTAAATAATCACTCAGAATTCCTGATTGAATTTTTCTTAATAAACCACCAAAAATTTCTGAAAGATAAGCAATTACCTGATAGATTAATTCTAAAATGTAATCAATCACTTTTTTAAACAATAAAGATAAAACACCAAAAATTGCCTTAAAATAATTGTAAAAATCAAAACTACCTTCTTCGCCAAATTCATATCCTTTACTTAATAGTGGTGCTTCTTTGATTGGTGAATAGAATTGGTCGCCAGAAAAATGTCTCTCTTCCTCTTTTAACATTTCACCACCAACAAAAATTTCCTTTCTTTCGACTTTCTTTATCGTTCTCAATAAATAAATAATAAATCCAATAATAGTTCCCAAGATAATTAAGATAAATGCCAATAATGGTTGCCAAAATCCAAATTCTTCAATTTTAAATGGTAAAGAAGGATAAATAAGTCCCTTTAAAGGCAAAGGAATTGCTAATATACCAAATAAAACACATAAAAATGCCAATAAAGTTGAAGGAAACCATAATGAAAAATTAACCTCTTTTATCCTTTCATATTCTTTTGGTCTTTCACCAAGAAAGATAGAATGGGTTAACTTTAAAAAGGAAGCCAAAGTAAGGATACTACCAAGCATTGCTGCCAAGAGATATAAAGGAAATAGATAATTTCCTTCTTTATATAAATAAATAACTCCTTGATAAACCATCCATTTTGAGAAAAAGCCGTTTAATGGCGGAATTCCCGAAATTGCTAAAGCAGAAATCAAAAAGGAGGTAAAGGTTATTGGCATATTAGTTGCTAAACCACCTAACTTTTCAATTTTTGTTTCTTTAGTCCAGAACTCCACTTGACCAGTAGTTAAAAAGAGAGCAGTTTTATAAATCACATTATTAAGCATATGGAAAAGACCGCCAGCAATACCAATAGGAATTCCAGTACCAATTCCTAAAACCATATAACCAACTTGGGATACAGCATGGAACGAAAGTAACCTCATCGCCTCTTTTTGGATTAGCGCCATTAATACTGCTGCTAAAATTGTTATTGAGCCAATTATCATTAAATAATTTTTCAATATAAAATTGGTATTCAAATCAAAAAGATAATAACTTGCTCTTAAAAGAAGATAAATTCCCAAAAGTTTATCTAAGGACGCTGGAATAAATGCCATTGTTGATGCTGGCATAACTTTGCTAATATCTGGTATCCAAGAGTGGAGCGGAATAGCACCTGCCTTCGCAAAGCAACCGATTGTAATTAGAATAAAAGCAAGGATATTTATAGTATTATTTAAAGATAATCGCCAATTTAAAGAAATATTGCCGTAGGAAATGAATAATAAGGCAAGCCCAAGGATTAATAGAAAATCACTCAATCCTAAAATAAAGATACTCTTTATAAAAGCAGATTCACCGTTATTTTTAGTAGTAAGTTGGAAAAAGCCAAAGATTAAAGAAAGCAAGATTCCCCAAAAGATTATTAGGGTTAAAATATCTCCTGCCAAAGCAATTCCGCAACCAATTGCGCCGATTAAAAGCAGATAATAAAAGTATTCTTTTTTCTTTTCATAGTATTTTAAATAACGGATAGAATAAATTAAAATCAAAAGGGTAAAAAGGGAAATAAATAAAATAATAAAACCACTTAATTTATCAATACTAAAATTTAATACATCAAAAATCTTTCTTGTTATTTCTATTTTTCTTGACATAAGGAAAATTCTTATTGCGTAATAAAAGTTTAAGAAGGCTCCTAAGAAATAAAACTCATTTCTTAAAAAATTAATTAAATAACCTAAAAATCCAAAAATTATCGGTAAAACAATTAAAAGTTCAAAACTGCTCATAATATTTTAAAAAAGTAAACTAAAAATATAATTCCAAATATTAATAATAAAAGTCCAAAAATATAAACAATGGAATTAGCGATAATATTTTCTCCTTTCTCTTTTTTTAATAGCGGATAAAATTTTAAGGTATAAAGTAAAGTGAAAAGGGAACTAATTATTGCTAAAATTCCTAAAAAGATATTTATTTTTAAACTACCAATAATAATCAGTAGTTTGCCAACAAAACCTAAAAGAGGTGGAATTCCCATTAAAGATAACGATAAGAGTGCTAATCCAAAATTAGTTCCGTTATCTTCTTTTGCTTCCATTTTATAAAATAATCCAGGCTTGGCTAAGGCATGGGAAAGGATTAAAATTAAACCACCAATTATTCCGTATTCATTTTTTAAAGCGAAACCTAATAAAATAAAAGAAAGTTGGCTGATTGTGGAATATGCCAAAATCCTTTTTATCTCCTTCTCAAAATAGGCAATTCCACCAGCAATTATTGAAGTAAGAATTGCTAAAATAATAACAAAATAATAGAAACTACTTTCCACTTCCAACCAAAAAGAAGTAAATATTTTGTAAAAGATAATTAAACCTAAATTTTCAGCAATTCCGCAAAGAAGGGCAATCACTGGTATTGGCGAAACTTCGTAAACCGGAGGTAGCCAATTATAAAAAGGAACAATCGCTGATTTCGTAAAGATACCACAGGAGAGTAAAATACCTGAAGTTAAAGAAATATTGTAAATATTTTCTAAATTAAAAGCCTCAAAGGAAATTCTCTCAATATTATTCTCTGTTAAAATCAATAAAATTCCGATTAACATCAATATCGCACCAGCAAAATTAAAGTATAAAAGGTAATTACCTGCCTTAATATTCTCTCTTCTTATTAATACCAATCGCCAAGTTGCTAACGTGGATATTTCAAAGAAGATATAGATTAATAAGAGATTGTTAGAGATAATGATAAAATAACTGGCAATAATAAGCAGAATTAAAAAGAGATAGAATTCAAAATTCCTCACTAATTTATCTTTAAAAGAATAAATTAAGGTTGCCAAGAAGGGAAGGAGAAAGGTAAATAATAAGTATTGATTTACAAAATTTTTATCTAAAATCATATTTTATTATATTTCCTTTTTAATTTTTCGGTCAATTCCCAAGATAATTTTAAGATATCTTCATAATCCATAATCTTTTTTTTATCAGCATACACCGCAATCCTTTCGGTACAACAATAGCAAGGGTCAACAGCGGCCAAGGTTAATGCCGCATCAGCAATTGAATAACCAACACAGGCATAAGCATTAGAAGCAATATTCATATAACTTGGCGCCCTTATTTTATGTCTAATCGGATGGTTCATTCCGCTTGTCCTTACATAGTGAAAAACTTCTCCTCTTGGTGCCTCTGCCCTGCCAATTCCTTCGCCCATTGGAATCTCATCAACTTTCGTCTCAATCTCTCCTTTAGGCATCTTTTTTAAACATTGTCTAATTATCTTTATTGATTCTAAACATTCTAACAATCTTACTTTTGCTTTTGCTAATACATCTCCCTCTTCAAAGGTAATCACATCCCATTCAATTCTATCATATGCCGCGTGTGGATCATCTTTTCTCACATCTATTTTTAAACCACTTGCCCGCGCGGTCGGACCAACAACACCATAATCAATTGCCACCTCTTTTGGTAAAATCCCAACATCCTTTAATCTTGCTAAAATTACCGGATCATCTAATATTGCCTTGGTAAACATCCAAGTTGCCTTTTCTACTTCTAATAGGATATTCTCAATCACTGGTATCTGTTCATCTTTTATATCCCATCTGACACCACCAACTTTATTCATCGCATAATGGTTTCTATTTCCCGTAACCATTTCAAAAATGTCTAATATTGGTTCCCGATATTTCCATGCCCACATCCAAACGGTATTATAACCAATAAAATGACCAGCCAGTCCCAGCCAGAGAAAATGAGAATGGATTCTTTCTAATTCGTGATTTATTGTCCTTATATATAATGCCCTTTCTGGTACCTGGATTTTTGCCGCATCCTCTACCGCCTGAACAAAAGCCAAAGGATGGGAATTGGAACAGATACCACATATCCTTTCTACTAAATAGGCAATTTGCTCATAAGTCATTTTTGGTGATAAAAATTCGTGTCCCCGATGATTATAACCAATATTTATCTCTACCTCTACCACCTTTTCTCCTTCAACAATTAATTTAAAGAATTCTGGCTCTTCTTGTAAAGGATGATAAGGACCAATTGGAATAACTCTTCTCATATCCCTTCGTAATCTCTCCTTAAAGGATGTTTATCTCTTGGCCAATCTTCACTTGTTAGTAATGGTTTTAAGTTTTTATGACCAATAAAATTAACTCCCAGAAGTTCCCAAATCTCCCTTTCAATCCACTCGCTTGCCTTTGTTATATCAGAAATTGTATCAACTTCTGGATTATCTCGATCAGTAATAATTTTTACCGTGTAATATGTGCCGGTTTTATCTTCGGAAAAATGGTAAAGGATTTCTATACCATCTCTCGTATCAACACCGGTCATAATAGATAACCTTAAACCTTTCTCTTTATGTAAAAAATAAGCAATCTCTCTAATCTTTTCTTTACTTATTTTTAGATATAATCTTCTTTTGTTATGTTCGTAAACTTCTATTTCGGGAAATCTATTTTTTATCTCTGTTAACAATTCACTCATAATTTACTTAATGCCTTAACCACACCAGCAATTATCGCTTCTGGTTTTGGAGGACAACCAGGAATATAAACATCCACTGGTATATGTTTATCATAAGGTCCAACAACATTATAAGAGTCTTTAAACATATGACAATCACAGGCACAGGTGCCGACCGCAATCACTAAACAAGGTTTTGGTGTCTGATTATAAACTTCTAAAACCCTCGGTAAAGTCTTTCGATTGATAACTCCGGTAACCAACAAAGCATCCGCATGTCTTGGTGAGCCAACCAATAAAATACCAAATCTCTCAACATCAAAACGGGGAGTTAAGGCAGCCAAAATTTCAATATCACAATTATTACAAGAGGCTGCCGCTACATGGAAAACCCAAGGAGATTTCTTTAATGCCTTTAACTTAATACTCATAAGCCACTCAATACTAAAATAATTCCTAAAATTGAAAAAGGTCCTAATATAAACCAGAAAAATTTCAATGCCTGGTCAATCCTTAACCTCGGATTAGTATTTTTCATTAAAACGATTAATAAGAAAATAATTAGGAATTTGATAATAAATGTAAAAATATTTCTTGCTGGCCATAATAATGATATTAATAAAGCAGGTAAAGATAAAAGTAATATCGCTCTTGCCAATTTAAAAAGCGCCAAACAAACTCCTGAATATTCTAAAATTGTTCCCGCCATTATCTCTTGTTCTGCTTCGGCAATATCAAAAGGCACATAGCCCAATTTTGCTTGAAAGATAAAAAGTAAGGTTAAGGCACTGATTATTCCTGATAAAGAATAAAGAAAAGGTAAATTCGTTTGTGCCAAAATTATTTCTCCCATTTTAATCTTGCCACCTGCTTTTATTATCGGAATAAGTAAGGCAAAAATAAAAGGAAGTTCATAACTAATTAACAATGTCATTTCCCTACTGGCACCACAAGCACTTAACGGATTACGCGAAGAAGAAGCACCTAAAATAAAACCAACAGGCACCATAGTTAGAAAATATAAAATAACAATTATATCACCTAAAAAAGATTTCTGAGGATATAAAAGAAAATAGTAAATCATTGTGCCACTAATCAAGGCACTCAAAAAAGATAAAATTGGCGCAAAAAGAAAGGTTAATTTACTACTATTAACTGGAATAATTACTTCTTTTAATAATAGTTTAAGAAAATCAGCATAAGGTTGATACCAAGGTGGACCAACCCGCCACTGGATCCTTGCGGTTATCTTTCTATCAAGAAAGGTTAAAAACATTCCAATAACTGTTAAGAAAAGAAAACCAGGGAAAATTAGGAAATTAAATAATAGAGTTAATACATTCATACCCTTCGCCAATAAGGTGAACGGGATATATATCTTACACCAACCTTAACTTTTTCCACTTCCTTTTCGGTGATAAATCTCAAAGCACCAGTCGCACAAGAATTGGCACATCTTGGACCTTGCTCATTTTGATAGCAGAGATTACATTTTTGGGTTACATGGTTAAGTAAACTATTTTCAATCACACCAAAAGGACAGGCCAAAGCACAACTTTTACAACCAACACAATGAAAACTTGCCTGAAAGATAATATTTCTCTCTTTGTCCCTTTTAATCACATCAAAAGGACAGGCAGCAGCACACAAAGGCTCTTCACAATGCTTACAAGCATGCGATAAGATAACCGTTGGTTTAATCTCATTAATTGTTATCCTTCTTTCATTCTCAAAATAACTACGACAAGCCGATTCACAAGACCGACAACCAATACACAAATCTAAATCTAAAAAGAGATATCTCCTTTCACTCATTCTAATATTAAAGGATTAATTATAATAAATTTTTCTTTCTCGTCAAGAGAAATCGGAAAATACCTTCTACTTGTTAAATCTTCCAATTCTAAAATTGCCAGATTCTCCGGAAGTTCCTCTTTAATCTTTATCGGCAAAGAAATTTTTGTTTCTCTTTCCCTTTTCAAATATAAATAATTATCCTTCTCAAAGAGCTCTAAGAAATAAAAGGGCTCCCTTTTACCAACTACTACCAAATTATTTTCTATTCTCTCTTTATTCTCTTTGTAAAAACTTAGATAATTATTAAACCTTTCTAAAATATCCTTCTCTTTATAAACTTTCTCTTTTAAGTAATCAAAATCCTGAATATCTATCTTTAAATGAGAATTAATCTCTTCTAAGATTTCCGAAATAGTCCGACTTCCCGAATAAGGAGGAATTAAATTTTTATCTTCTATTGGCAAACTTTGGGGTAAAAGATAGATAGAAGAAAGAGTATCCAAAGGCATCTGATAGAAACTTGTTAAATATATCTTCTCACAATTTTTAAGTTTTTCATAAACTTGGGGATAAAAGAAGGATAAGATACTACCAAAGTTTATCAAAACTCTTATCTCTCCTTTTTCTATTTTTTCTAAAATCTCGCCAAAACTAATAGCCAAAGGAAGATGGTTGAAATTCTTTAAGCCAATAAAATATAAGTTGGTTTTTTTATTACAAAGAAGTTGTGCCAATAAGGAGTATAAGATGGGCTCAAAACTTTTACCACTTTCCAAAGAGATTATTACCACACCATTTTTAGATGCCAAAATCTTTTCGGAATACAATTCAATTAAAAAGGGATTTATACCGGAAAGTTTTTCTATCTCTTCTATTTTAAAACCTTTTGTTTTTATTATCTGGGCTTTTTCTAAAATCAAAAATAATACCAATAACTCAGTACCGATTTTTGGAACTAAAAATTGATTAGTAAAACCGGCTGCCCGATTTCTAAATACATCTATTCCGTATAATAAAACATTCTTATCTTCATACTTCCTTTTTAAAATCCTTCTTGCGACAATGGGAAAACTACCAAAGAGATCGCCAATCATTAAAATGAAATCTGCCTTGTCAATCTTTTCTAAATCACCTTCTTTTACACCATTTGCTTTAAAGGAAAAGAAGATATCAGGCTCTAAATAACTGGAAAAGATATTTTCAATCCCAAAGGATTTAAAGAAACTATATATCTTTTTCTTATCTTCCTCTTTTAAATAGGCATCTAAACCAATTGCTACTTCTTCTTTCTTATAGGTCTTTAAATCTTTTACAAGTTCTTTGAGGACATCTTTAAAGTTTTTCTCTTCTTTCTTACCATTATTTATAAAAAGGGGAAGGGATAACCTCTTTGGACTATCTAACAAAATTGGAATGGTATTACCTCGGGCACAAAGGGGTCCTTCATAATGAATAGCAAACTTAAATTTCTCTTTCTTGATTGTTAAGGGGCAATTCAAAAAACAGAAAGGACAATTTATTTTTACCATATCAGATAAAGGGGTCTTCAATATCTTTTATCTCTTGCCAAGTTAATACCGGACCATCTTTACAAACAAAATATCTTCCCATCCGACAATGGCCGCACATCCCAACCGCACAAGACATATTCTTTTCCATTGATAAGTAAATATTCTCTTCTTTAAAGTTCTTTTCCAATAATTTTTGTAAGGTAAATTTCATCATCAATGGTGGTCCACAAACAACCGCACAAGCGGTATTCACATCACAAGGAATCTCATCTAACAAAATAGTAACAACACCAACTTTCCCCTTCCAAGTCTCATCACCAACATCAACGGTCAATTCAATATCCACATTCTCAATCTTCTGCCATTCAAATAATGAATTCTTATAGACCAAATCCCTTGGTGTTCGGGCACCATATCTTATATAAACCTTTTTATATTTAGATAAATCGTGTAATAATGCGAAGAATAAACTTCTCAAAGGTGCCATCCCAACTCCACCACCAACAATAAATACCTCTCTTCCCTCAAACTTCTCCAAAGGATAAGGCTTACCAAAAGGACCTCTTAAACCAACATAATCTCCCCTTTTAAGATTAAATAAACCATTTGTTACCCTGCCAACCCTCATAATCGTAAATTCTATCTTCTCTTTATCATAAGGAGATGAAGAGGGAGTAAAAAATCCTTCACCAATCCCAAAACAGGTCAAAGCAGCAAATTGACCTGCCAAAAAATTAAATTCCTCTTCGGGTTTTAAGACAAAAGTTCTAATTGTTGGTGTCTCGTCAATAATATCTAATATCTTTGCCTTGATTGGCTTAAATAACCTACTCATAAACTTAATAAAATCTTTCTAATATCAATCTTTCCCATACAGACCGAAAAACACCGACCACATCCGGAACAGGCATAGAAATTATAATCAGAATAGAAATTACTAAATTTACAATGGAAACGGTTCCTTCCCCTTTTATAAAACTCTGCCCGTGGATTTAAACCACCAGCAACCCGAGCATACATTGGATGATAACAGGTATCCCAAACCTTTATCCTTTCATAATGCTCTTCTACCTTATAATCACTCAAAAGAAAACAGAAACAGGTAGGACAGACATAAAGACAACCAAAACATTCCACACAACTTTCTAAATTTTTATCCCAAAAATCCTTTTCACCTTCTAATACCTTCTTTTTGATATCCTCTTTTAATTCCTTTTCATTTATCTTTTTTAAGGTAAAATAGGCATTATCTCTTATCTCCCTTCTTCTTTCCAAAATCTCTTTATCTGCTTCTTCTTTTCTTACGCCAATCTTATCTTTCAACAATTCCTCTCCCCTTTCGGTAAATACCTCTACCAAAATTTTATTATCAACAAAAGAAAGATTTAAATCAGGCAAAACTCCATCAATATCTTTCTCGCAATAAGGCTTCAAACCAACCAAATTACAAAAACAGGTATCTTGCGGATAAGGACAATCAGCCGAAATAATCAAAGTATTCTCTAATCTTTCTTTAAATTCCTCGAAAACAAAATCCTCTTTTAGATACATCTTTTTCAAAACCGCCAAAGGTCTTAAATCGCACACCTTGGCACCAACTAATAAAACCTTTTCTCTCTCTTCCAAATCTTCACCATTACCAAAACTTGCTACCTTTTCTTTTGGAAGCGAAAAAATTGCCTTTAAAGGTTCCCTCACACGGATATTTTCAAAAACCGAAAGAGAAAACCTTTCCAGTTTTTCCTTATTTAAAATTGCTATATTGGGAACTTTTTGACCATCAAAAATTTCCGGAACAAAAATCTTATAACTATTTAACCACTGATGTAAAAGATTTCTGAAAGATATTTCATCTAAAACAAAAATCATAAACATAAATTATACTAAAAAAAATTTTTATGTCAAACATTATCTTCACCTTCTAAAACCTCATTAAGGCGATACTTATCAATTAGGTCTTTTGCTATCGGAATGCCAACTTCCCTCATCGCCTTTAAATGCTTCCTTATACGCCACCACTTCTCATCTTGATACTCATCAAAAGTTAAACCCTTCTTTTTAATATCTGAACCATTATTGCTATCAGAAGTCCCACCAAAAGTTTTACAAATCTCTTTGAACTCTTTGCTATCTCCTATCCTACAAAGACCCGAATTTGGGAATCTATTTTCACATTTATTAGGCATCTTTTGGGTATTCTCACTATTATTCTCCTCTTTCTTAACCTCTTCTACCTTTTTATTTAAACTTTCCACTCCCTTTCCAACCTCCCTTCCGCTCTCACTTCCGTTCTGCCTTCCGTTACTACCTAAGATATTTTTAAAGATATTGCTAAAGATATTATTAAAGATATTATTAGGATTGATTGATAATTTATTACTAATCTCTTTTATTATTCTATTTAT
>JBDRVE010000005.1 GCA_039801725.1 candidate division WOR-3 bacterium
ACGGCACTAATTCTGTTGAAAAAGAAACCTATGAAGAGCTTTTAGGACATTTATTAGAATTAGCAGAAATAAAAATAAATGACTTGCCTCAATTTCCTACATTTGATTTATAATTTATATTTAAAATTGGATATTTTTACTATAAAATGACAACTTTATGGCGAAACTTTTTTTCTCTTAAAGAAGTTGTAACTTAGGAAGTTCGTTAGCAAATCTTTTTGGGTAATAAAAAATCTATAGTTTTCCCACCGATTTAAAGGATTGTTTTACTATTGACATTTTATAAAAATTAATTAT
The DNA here is from genome assembly GCA_039801725.1 of candidate division WOR-3 bacterium. Taxonomy (NCBI): domain Bacteria; kingdom Pseudomonadati; phylum Caldifarciminota; species Caldifarciminota bacterium. The sequence continues at coordinate 298 of JBDRVE010000005.1, forward strand.
ATTTATTCTTAAAGGAGAGGTGTCCGAGTGGCCGAAGGAGCACGACTGGAAATCGTGTGTGCGGTGAAAAGCCGCACCGTGGGTTCGAATCCCACCCTCTCCGTAAATTTTTATTTATTAAATGGAAGCCTTTGCTAAAAGAGTAACCTTATTACCACCTTATCTCTTTAAAAAATTAGACGATTTAAAAAGGAAATATAAAGAAGGTTTGATCGATTTTGGTGAGGGAAATCCTGACCTGCCACCTTCTAAAAATATTATTAAGGCTTTTAAGAATGCCTTAAATAAATTGGAAAATCATCGGTACCCAAAATACCGAGGTGAATTGGAATTAAGAGAGGCAATTTGTGAATGGTATGATAAAAGGTTTGGTGTAAAATTAGACCCCGAGACAGAGGTTGCGGTTCTTATCGGTAGTAAAGAAGGAATTGCTCATTTTATTTGGGGAGTATGCGATAAAGATGATGTTTATGTTACTACGGACCCAATTTTTCCTCCTTATCATAATAATCCCTTATTAGTTGGGGCAAAAATTTTTACTTTGCCACTAAAAGAAGAGAATAATTTTTTACCCGATTTGGACGACCTTAAAAAGATAAGAAAGATAAAGTTGTTAGCCATTAATTTCCCTAATAATCCAACAACCGCCTTTGCTAATTTGGATTTTTATAAAGATTTGGTTGCCCTTGCCCAAAAATACGGATTTTTTATCTCTAATGATAATGCCTATTCGGAAATCTATTTTGAAGAAAAACCACCAAGTATTTTGCAAGTAAAAGGAGCAAAGGAATTTTGTTGTGAGTTCCATTCTTTCTCTAAGAGTTTTAACCTCTCTGGCTGGCGACTCGGTTTTATTTGTGGTAATAAGAATTTGATAAACGCAATGATGAGAATAAAAGAGAATGTTGATACTGGTCCTTTTAAGGCAATCCAAGAAGCCGGGATTTATGCTTTAAGATATGAATATAATTTTCCAGAAAAGTTAAGAAAGATTTATTTAAAAAGACAAAATTTGTTATTACCGGCTTTATTGGAGTATGGCTTTGAAATTAGAAAGCCAAAGGCAACTTTTTATTTGTGGGCAAAAATACCAAAGAAGGAAAAATCTTCATTAAGATTTGCCTTAAAACTTCTAAAAGAGAAAAGAATTTTAGCAGCACCAGGTAGCGGCTTCGGTAAGTATGGTGAAGGTTATTTAAGATTTTCTTTGACGGTTAATGAGAAATTGATAAAGGAGGCAATTTCCCGTTTAAAATGAAGATTATTGTCCAGAAATTTGGCGGTTCTTCTTTAGCAAATCTATCAAGGATAAGGAAGGTTGCTAAGATTATAAAGAATACCTTAGAAGAAGGTTATCTGCCCTGCGTGGTTGTTTCAGCAATGGGTGATACTACCGATGATTTATTAAGTTTGGCAAAAAGATTAAATCCTTTGCCACCCGAAAGGGAATTGGCAATGCTTCTTTCTTGCGGTGAAAGGATATCAGCATCTCTTTTAGCAATAACTTTACATAGAATGGGAATAAAGGCAGTTTCTTTTACTGGTTCGCAAATTGGAATAATTACTGATAATAATTTTACTTCTGCTCGGATTAGAATGGTAAACGGTGAACGACTCAAGAAGGTATTAAAAGAAAAAAAGGTACCAATTGTGATGGGTTTTCAGGGTGTCTCTTTTGATAAAGAGATAACCCTATTAGGAAGAGGTGGCTCTGATATCACTGCCGTGGCATTGGCAATTGCTTTAAATGCCCAAAAATGTGAGATATATAGCGATGTTTGTGGTGTCTATACTGAAGACCCTTATCAATTTAGCAAGGTAAAGTTAATAAGAAAATTAACTTATGATGAAATGTTTGAAATGAGTAATTTTGGTGCCGAGGTTTTACATCCTCGGGCTTGTGCCCTCGCACAAAAATATAATTTGGAACTAATTTTAAAATCTTCCTTTGATAAAAAAGGAGAGACAATGATTACTAAAGATTTGGAATTTGAGGAGATAAAAGTAAAAGGGATAACCCACCAGAAAGATTTGGTTTTGTTTAGTTTAATAAATATTCCCAAAAAACCAAAATGTCTACACCAGGTAATTAGTTATTTGGCAGAAAACAAGATAAAGCCAATTTTCTTTTCCCACGGTTTGCCCGATAATCAAGCCTTTGATTTGCTTTTTATTGTCAAAGAGGAAGAGAAACTAAATTGTGAGAAGTTATTAAAGAAAATTGCCAAGGAGATTGGCTGGAAAAAGATTTTGAAAAAGGAGAAGATGGCTTCTTTTTCATTAGTGGGAAATGAGATTGGGCAGAGTAGCGAGATTTTAGAAAACCTGTTTGCCACCTTGACAAAAAATCATATTCATATCGATGGTTTTTCTCTGACACCTAATCGGATAACTTGTTTTCTTCCCGAAAAAAATTTAAGGAAGGTAATTAAAATTTTATTAAAAACTTTTCAATTGGTAGATGAATAATTTTTATCCTTTACAGTTGAAAAAGGATTTTGAGGAAATGAGTAATTCCTTTAAGGCAAATGGTTTTAAAAAAATAATTGAAGCTATTCTTTTTGTTAGTAGTGAGCCCGTTAGTATTAAAAGATTGAAAGCCTTTTTTTCTTTGAGTGAAAAGGAGATAGAGGAGATAATCGCTTTACTTAATGATGAGTATGAAAGAAGTGAAAGGACTTTTCGTATTCAAAGGGTAGCGAAAGGATACCAACTTTTTACTCTGCCCGAATATAGTGATTATCTAACCAAATTTTATCAAGAAAAGAAAAAGAAACCTTTATCACCTGCCGCTTTAGAGGTTTTAGCCATTATTGCTTATCACCAACCAATCACTAAACAAGAGATTGAAAAAATAAGAGGGGTTGATTCAACCCATATCTTAAATATTCTTTTAGGAAAGAAACTTATCAAAATTGAAGGTCGAGCCAAGAAACCCGGTGCCCCCTTTTTGTATGTTTTGACCAATGAATTTCTTAAATATTTTGGACTTAACTCCTTTGAAGATTTGCCTAAAAGAGAAGAGATTGAAAATTTTCTTGCTCTTCACGAAGGATATGGGAGAGATAAGAACTCCCCAGAAAGTTAAAGTAGTGATTGGTTATATTACTTCTGATGTCAAGCTTATTGAGGAGGTTAATAGAATCTTATTTCCCCTGCTGGGCGAAGAGGATTTTAAAAGTGAGATTATTGATTTTAATTTTACTGATTATTACCAAGAAGAAATGGGCAAGGATTTAAAAAGGCAATGGGTTTCTTACAAAAATTTAGTTATGCCCGATTTTTTACCCGATTTGAAAATCAAGACAAATGAAATTGAAGATAAATTTAAAGAGAACGAAAAAAGAAGGATAAATATTGACCCAGGTATCTTGACATTAAATAATTTTATTTTAGCCACCACCAAAAATTATGCCCATCGCATTTATTTAAGAGATGGGATTTATGCCGAAGTTACTTTGATCTACCAACACAAAAAGTTTCATAATTTAAATTGGACCTATCCCGATTACCAACAAGATTTTTTTCACAATTTTCTTTTAAAAGTAAGAAAGATTTATATTGAAGATTTGAAAAAAATTTGTTATAGTAAAGAAGGAAATGAAAACGAGATTTATTAAAGAAGAATTAACTTTTACCGGCGAACAACTCCGTTCTCTTTTTGCTTATGATACTTATAATATCTTAGGTGATTCTATTGTTGCCTTTATTGGTGCTTGTGATATCTCTCTTAAAGAAGCAGTGGATTTAGAGAGTCAAAAAGTGCGACGATATTCTTATGTTCCAAAAATGCTCCATTTTCTTGCTGAGCACTTTGAAGTAGATGTAGAAAAGGCAATATTAAGAAGTTATCTTCTTTTAGATATTGTCAAAGATACTCTAAACGAAAAATTAAATGCCAACCAAATAAAAAGAGTGGGCAACGAACTTTACGATGGTGAGAATCGGGTAGCGATATCAATGGCTACCTCTTCGCCGGTCTCTTCTTTGGTTTATGTGGGTATTCACATTACTCCTCCGACAGAAATTCCTGCCAAAGGTTTAGAAGATTATCAGATTGATGTTACGGAATTTGGCAACCTTGTTTTAGAAAGGTATGCTAAAGATTCCGAACGGATAAACCAGATGCGCTGTCGGACACGCTGGGTAGAATAAAAAGTGAAAATCCTTCGCCGGTATTTTATTGCGGGATTAGTTCTTGTTATTCCTTTAGGTTTAACAATTTTTATTTTTTGGTTTTTAGTTACCAAATTAGGTAGTTTTTTGGCTCCTCTTTTTAAAATCTTACCCTTCTTAAAAGAATTACCACAAGAAATATTAACAATTTTAGGTTTTTTTGTTTTTCTCTTTTTGATTTTGCTGGTTGGTGCTTTAACCAGTGGTTTTTTAGGTAAGTGGCTTTTTGGTTTATTAGAAGATTTGATTTTAAAAGTTCCTTTAGTAAGAGAAATTTATAATTCTGCTCGGCAACTAACTAACGCGGTGTTTATTGATCGGAAATCCCTTAAAAAAGTAGTTGCCGTCGAGTATCCGCGCAAAGGGATTTTTGCTCTTGGTTTTATTATGAATGAAGAAAAAATATTTTCCGAAGATAAAAAGAAAGAGTTTTGTTTGATATATTTACCTACCACTCCTAATCCAACTTCTGGTTGGCTAATTTTGGTGCCTCAAGAGGAGGTTTATGAGTTAAATTTATCAATAGATGAAGGATTAAAATTGATCGTTTCTGGCGGAATTGTCCTGAATAAAGAAACCTTAGAAAAATTAAAAATTTAGAAGTTCGTGTTTTTCTTTAATCTTTTTTGCCCAATCTTTTAATAAAAGAAAATCTTCTTTTTTAGGATATCCCTTTATAAGTACCGGTGGCAATAATTCCGCATTCAAATTAGTTGTTAGGTTTTTGATAATCTCCAAGGTTCTGCCACCCCAGCCATAAGAACCAAAAATTCCAAGATACTTTGCTTTTGGCTTTAGAATATTTAAAAGATAGATAGCAAAAAGGGCAGTTGGATGGGGACCAGTTAACACTGTTGGTGTACCAATTAGTATAGTAGTGGCATCAACCGAAGCAATGGCTAATTCACCGATGTCGGTCTTTGTTAAATTAAAAGGAATTACTTTAATTCCTAAATTTATTAATTCACTAATTAAAAATTCAGCCATTATCCTTGTACTATTATGCATTGAGACATAGGCTAAAATAACCTCATTTTTCCCTTTGTCGTTAACCCAATCTTCATAAGCATTAATAATAAAGGTGGGTTCCAAATAGATTGGTCCGTGACTGGGAGCAATTATTCTAATTTCTAAATCTCTTATTTTGTTTAAATGGTTCTTTATTTGATTTCGAAAAGGCATCATAATTTCGGCATAATATCTTTTAGCAGCAAAGTAAACCTTTTCTTTATCCTGAACAAATAAATCACTGGTCGCTAAATGAGAGCCAAATAAATCACAAGTAAAAAGAATTTTTTCCTCTATAAGATAGGCAACCATTGTTTCTGGCCAATGAACCCAAGGAGTGAAAATAAATTGTAAAGTTTTATTGCCTAAAGAGATTTTTTCATTATCTTCCACCGTAATAAATTTTCCTTCAGGTATTAACAATAAATCCATTAAAAACTCTTTACCCTTTTTATTAGTAATAAGTTTTGCTTCCGGATAGAGTTCTAATATTCGTGGGATTGCTCCCGAATGGTCTTGTTCAGCATGTAAAGAAATTAAATAATCAATTTTTAGATTAAGTGATTTTAAATTTTCCACTAGTTCTTTTTCTTTTGTCGGATCAACAGTGTCAATTAAAACAGTTTTTTCGCTTCCTTTGATTAAATAAGCATTATAACTTGTGCCATCGGGTAAGGGAATTAATTCGTCAAATAATCTTCTATCCCAATCGATAGCACCTACTGCCCAAATATCTTTTGTTATTTCTCTTACCACTTCACCTCCTACTCTTCAATTGGTTCAAAGTAACTTTTATCAGCACCACAAATTGGACAAATCCAATCATCGGGCAACTCTTCGAAAGGCGTATCAGGAGGAATATTTCTTTCTTTATCACCTAATTTTGGGTCATAAATGTAACCACAAAGAGTACAGCGATATCTTTTCATTTTTTCCTCCTTGATTTTTTTAAAAATATTATTATAATTTATTATTATAATTTATTTTAAGTAAATTTCAACCACGGGGCTCAAGCCTCTCATATAATGCCTCCTTTCAATCTATCCAAAATAGAGCCCTCCTAAAATATAAGAGCCCCGTGGTTTTTTATTTATATTAAATATAAAATTGACTTATCTCATTTTTTAGATATAATTTTCCTATGAGAAGAGAAATTATTTTAATAATTGGTTTTTGTGTTTTGTCTTTTGCGTTAGGTTTTATCGTTTCTCCCCTGAAAGGAAAAGAAAAAACCTCTCTGTATGTCCAAAATGTTTCTCAACCAGTTTTAGAAGGAAAACCAAACTTACCAACAAATAACATTTCTTTTGTTGAAGTTGCGGAAAAGATTATTCCGACAGTAGTAAATATTTCTGCTGAAAAATCAATAAAAATTAGAACACCGGGTTTTGAATTTTTCTCACCCTTTGAAGATTTTTTTAGAGAATTTTTTAAAGATTTCCCTTTACCAAAAGAATTTAGTGAGAAAATAAGAACCTTAGGAAGTGGTGTGATAATTTCGGAAGACGGTTATGTAATTACTAATAATCATGTAATTGAAGGATATGATAAAGTAATTATTACTCTTTCTGACGGAACAAAATTTAAAGAAAAAGAAGTAAAAATTATTGGTCGCGATTCAAAAACTGATATTGCTCTGTTGAAGATTGAAACAAAAAAGAAACTTCCCTATGCCCCCTTAGGTAATTCTGATGAAGTGAGAATTGGTGAATGGGTGATGGCAGTGGGTAATCCTTTTGGTTTATCGGGTACGGTTACCGTTGGAGTTATATCGGCTAAACATCGAACCGGTATTGATCTTTATGGCGGACCAACTTACCAAGATTTCATCCAAACCGATGCCGCAATAAATCCAGGAAATTCCGGTGGTCCCTTAGTAAATTTGAAAGGTGAAGTTATTGGTATCAATACGGCAATTAAAACCACTTCTGGTGGGAATATTGGAATCGGTTTTGCTATTCCAATTAACTTAGTGAAAAAAGTGAAAGATGATTTGTTAAAAAGAGGGAAAGTTGTCCGTGGTTATTTGGGGATTTATCTTCAAGAATTAACGGACGAGTTAAAAGAATCGATGGATTTACCCAAAGATTTGGAAGGAGTGGTTATAAGAGATATTATCCCTAATTCGCCTGCAAGTAGAGCCGATTTAAAATCGGGAGATGTGATTTTAAAATTTCAAGGCAATAAAGTAAAAAGTGTTGATGAATTGAGATTTATGGTTGCTGAAACTCCCCCTAATACTAAGGTAGAGCTAGAAATTTATCGCGATGGTCGAGTTCGGAAAGTGACTGTGGTTTTAGGAGAAATGCCTGAGGAAGTTTCCCAAGTTAAAAAGGAAGAAGTTTTAAGCATCGGGTTGCGAGTAAAAGAAACAAAAGAAGGTGTTGAAGTAGAAGAAGTGGAAGCAAATTCGCCAGCGGAAGAAGCTGGTATCCAGGTTGGTGATATTATTTTAGAAATTCAGAAAGAAAAAGTTAAAAATTTGGATGATTACTATCGTCTTTTGGAAAGATTTAAAGAACGGAAGTCAATTCTTTTTAAAATAAAAAGAGGAAATGAAATTTATCTCATTCCTCTTCGTCTCAAAGAATAATGGTCAAGGATCTTCCTTCTTATTATTTTTTCTTATCCCAACAGTATCCCGATCTTTCTCGCGAAGAAGAACGAGAACTGATTGAAAAGGCAAAAAAGAATAATTATCAAGCTTTTTCTAAACTTATTTTATCCCATCTTAAATTAGTAGTAAAAATTGCTCAAAAATATCGTTCAAAAAATTTATCTTTGGATGATCTAATTGGAGAAGGGATAACCGGTTTGATGGAAGCGATTCATAAGTTTGACGAAAAGAAGAATGCGCGTTTAGCCACTTATGCTGCCAAAAGAATTAAATACCGAATAAGAGAAGCGATATTTAACGAGGCTATTTTCCATTTTTCTCCTAAGATTCAGAAATTAGCGAAAAAGATAAAAAAAGAACCTCCCGAAATGCTTTTTCAACCTGAACAATTGGCAAAAAAGTTTAAGGTACCATTAAGTGAGGTTAAGCAAGCAATAAATTTTTTAAATTTAGCCCGCTTTAATTTAGAAGGAGAAGAAACTTCTGAAGAGAATCCTATTCTAGTTAACGAAACTCGAGAAACTCAATTTGAAAAGGTAAATATAAAAAAAATTGTTAATGAGTGTTTATCACAACTCACCGAGAGAGAACGTTTGGTTATTAAAAAGGTTTTTGGTTTGCCCCCTTATAAAGAACCCGAGAGTTTAACAAAGATTGGTAAGGATTTAGGACTTTCAAGGGAAAGGGTCCGACAGATTCGTAATGAGGCGCTTAAGAAATTGCGTCGATTTTTAAATAAAAGGCTTAATCTTATTTCTTTCTTTTTGTGATTTTTTTTCTACTATTTTTCTTCAATTCTCAATTAATACCCCTTTCTCCCCAGTTAAATATTTTAGGAGTTGATTTTGTAAATTTGGTATCCGATTCAGAGACAGATATTTATTTAAACCCTGCCAATCTTTTTTTCTGGAATAAAAAATTTTTCTTTTCTTTTTTTTCTTACCACGACTATCTTTCTTTGGATACCGGATTACCTGTTTCTTTCCAGAGTCTTTTAAGTATCAAAGGGAATAAAAAAGATTTTATTTTTAATATTTCTTATCACTATCTTTTGAGTTATAGGAAAACCAAAGAGAAAACGGTCTTTTTAGATTATCTTAATCTGCCCATTAGTTTTAATTATAATTTGGAGGAAATAAAAATTGGTTTAGGAGTTAGTTACCAAGAATTTTATTTAGAAAAGAGTACTATCCATCAAAATTTTATCGAAAAAAAAAGATATTTGCCCATTAAATTAGGTTTTTCAAAAGGAGAAGAAGAAAGGTTTGAATGGGTTACTCAATTTATTTCCTTTGAAAACAGTTTTTGTAATTACCAAATAAATTTGATTGCCAAAAAAGTAATTGGTGAGATTGACAAGCATATTTTTCTTTTGGACGTAGATTATCGAAAAGAAAATAACTTAAAAAGTTGGGAATTTTTAGGCGGTTATTGTTTATCTTCTTATTACAATTTTTATGGTTTTATTCTTAATAATTTTTTTGCTATGAAACCTTTATTATTTTTAAAAAAAGAAGTAACTATAAAAATAATTTTTCCTTATGGATTAATAGGTTCTTTTGGTAAAATAAAATTTCTCTTTGGTTTAAAAAATGGTTTAATTTGGGAGAAAGAAAATATTTGTTTTACTAATTATGAATATAATTTTGGTTTAAATTATCGATTTTCAAATAATTTCGAATTTTATTTTTTAAATCTTTTGGTAAATTCCTCGCGAAGGTGGTTTTTCGGATTTAAATTTTCTTTTTAATTTTTAAGAAACTTTTTCTTTTTGTTGGTATCTAAAAATATGGTTATGAGAGAAGAGATATTATTACTAATAAAAAAACTACATAAAAAAGAAGAAAAAGTTCCCTTTAAGAAACCTATTCTGCTAAATTTTTTAGAAATTGAAGAGATTGTTAAAGCTTTTCACTCTGAAAATCGTAATCTTCTTTGGGACGAAATTGTTTCGATTTTTGAAAAGATAAAAAATTTAAAAGAAAAAAATCAGAAAAATTCTTCTTGACTTTTCAAAAATTTTAACTATATTTATATATAAGATAAATTTTGCTCTTTGAAAATTTGGTAAAAGAAGCGGCGGCCTTCAAGATACTAAGGGCCCAAAATGGATGCCTCGGCAGTGGGTGGCGATGAAGGGCGTGGCAGGCTGCGATAAGCCCCGGGGAGGTGCGAGCAACCTGTGATCCGGGGATTCCCGAATGGGGCAACCTGGTAGGATTAAAATCCTACCATCCTTAGGGGCAACCCTAAGGAAGCGAACCCCCTGAAGTGAAACATCTCAGTAAGGGGAGGAAAAGAAAGAAAAATCGATTCCCCGAGTAGCGGCGAGCGAAAGGGGAAGAGCCCAAACCGACCTAGGTGTAAAAGGCGGCAGCCGTTGCCTAGGCGGGGTAGTGGGGCCTAACCGTGCCGGCTGCCGGGAGGCAAGGGAGTTACAAAACATCTTGGATAGCCGAATCGTCCTGGAAAGGCGAACCATAGAAGGTGATAGTCCTGTAGGCGAAATCCAAGATGTCTCCCTTGGTTAGGTTCCCAAGTACCACGGGACTCGTGGAATCCCGTGGGAATCTGGGAGGACCACCTCCTAAGGCTAAATACAACCCACTGACCGATAGTGCACTAGTACCGTGAGGGAAAGGTGAAAAGAACCCCGGGAGGGGAGTGAAACAGAACCTGAAATTTTGGGCCTACAATCAGCAGGAGCTTTGGGTTTCTTTCTTCTTTTGAAGTTAGAAATCCAAAGTGACTGCGTGCCTTTTGCATAATGAGCCGGCGAGTTAATGTCGGGAGCGAGGTTAAGTCCAGGGTTAAGAGCCTTGGACGGAGCCGTAGCGAAAGCGAGTCCGAACAGGGCGCTAAGTTCCCGGCATTAGACCCGAAACCCGGTGAGCTACCCATGGCCAGGGTGAAATCGGCGTAAAAGCCGATGGAGGCCCGAACCGGTGGGTGTTGCAATACCCTCGGATGAGCTGTGGGTAGGAGTGAAAGGCTAACCAAACCGGGTGATAGCTGGTTTTCCCCGAAATGCCTCTAGGGGCAGCCTCCGGAGTGTATAGCGGAGGTAGAGCACTGGATGGGTAACCCTGAACTATGTTCAGGGAAGCCCAACCAAACTCCGAATGCCGCTATATTTATCCGGGGAGAGAGGCGGTGGGGGATAAGCTCCATCGCCGAGAGGGGAATAACCCAGACTACCGGCTAAGGTCCCTAAGTGTTGGCTAAGTGGGAAAGGATGTTGAACCACTCAGACAGCTGGGAGGTTGGCTTAGAAGCAGCCATCCTTTAAAGAGTGCGTAACAGCTCACCAGCCGAGTGGTTCAGCGCCGAAAATTTATCGGGGCTTAAGCCAACCACCGAAGCCGTAGGTTTCCTTGGGTTTTTCCCAAGGAAGCGGTAGGGGAACGTTCCGCGGTAGGTTGAAGGCATAGCGCGAGCTATGCTGGACGAAGCGGAAGTGATTATGCCGGCACGAGTAGCGATAAACCGGGTGAGAATCCCGGTCGCCGGAAGCCCAAGGGTTTCTGGGGAAGGTTCGTCCGCCCAGAGTTAGCCGGGACCTAAGCCGAGGCCGAAAGGCGTAGGTGATGGAAAAGCCGTTAATATTCGGCTGCCACTTTAATGCCGTTATGAGCTATGGGGTGACGCAGGAGGAAAGGCCGAGCCGCCTGTTGGCTTAGGCGGTCTAAATTACGGTGATGGGGCATAGGCAAATCCGTGTCCATAAGTCACCGTAATGATGGGGAGCCTGTGATTTTTTCACAGGCGAACTCGGCCGGACCGAATGCCGAGAAAAGCCTCTATGCCAGGCATTAAAGTGCCCGTACCGGAAACCGACACAGGTGGGCGAGGAGAGTATCCACAGGCGCGCGGGATAACCCCCGTTAAGGAACTCGGCAATTTGACCCCGTAACTTCGGGAGAAGGGGTGCCCTTTGGGGTGTAAAAAGCCTTGAAGGGCCGCAGTGAAGTGGGCCTGCCGACTGTTTAACAAAAACACAGGGCTCTGCCAAGCCGTAAGGCGAAGTATAGGGCCTGACGCCTGCCCGGTGCCAGAAGGTTAAGGGAGGGGGTTAGCCGCAAGGCGAAGCTCCCGACCAAAGCCCTGGTAAACGGCGGCCGTAACTCTAACGGTCCTAAGGTAGCGAAATTCCTTGTCGGGTAAGTTCCGACCTGCATGAATGGCGTAACGAGTGGGCCAGTGTCTCGACGGGGGACCCGGCGAAACTGTAGTGGCGGTGAAGATGCCGCCTGCTCGCGATCGGACAAAAAGACCCCGTGAACCTTTACTGCAGCCTGATATTGGGTTTCGGCAAATCTTGTGTAGGATAGGTGGGAGGCTATGAAGCCCGGACGCCAGTTCGGGTGGAGCCGCCGGTGAAATACCACCCTGGATTTGTTGAAATCCTAACCCTGACTGGTGAATCCCAGCAGGGGACAGTGTCAGGTGGGCAGTTTGACTGGGGCGGTCGCCTCCTAAAAGGTAACGGAGGCGTCCAAAGGTCGGCTCAGCACGGACGGTAACCGTGTGGAGAGCATAAGGGTATAAGCCGGCCTGACTGCGAGACCGACAGGTCGAGCAGACGCGAAAGCGGGGCCTAGTGATCCGGTGGTCCTGTGTGGAAGGGCCATCGCCCAGCGGATAAAAGGTACTCCGGGGATAACAGGCTGATCGGGCCCGAGAGTCCCTATCGACGGCCCGGTTTGGCACCTCGATGTCGGCTCATCGCATCCTGGGGCTGAAGAAGGTCCCAAGGGTTGGTCTGTTCGCCCATTAAAGCGGTACGTGAGCTGGGTTCAGAGCGTCGTGAGACAGCTCGGACTCTATCCATCGCGAGCGCAGGAGACTTGAGGGAAGCTGTCCCTAGTACGAGAGGACCGGGACGGACGGACCTCTGGTGTACCAGCTGTGGCGCCAGCCGCATCGCTGGGTAGCCATGTCCGGAAGGGATAACCGCTGAAAGCATCTAAGCGGGAAGCCCATCCCAAGATAAGGTCTCCCTGAAGGCCCCAGGTAGACTACCTGGTTGATAGGCCCCAGGTGTAAGACCCGCAAGGGTTTTAGCCGAGGGGTACTAATAGGCCGTTTGGCTTGAAGGTCTCCGCTTCTTTTATCATTAAAATTTAAACTCTCGGTGACTATACCGGAGAGGAAACACCTCTTCCCATTCCGAACAGAGAAGTTAAGCTCTCCAGGGCCGATGGTACTGTGGTGGAAACGCCACGGGAGAGTAGGTCGTCACCGAGAGTTTTTTGTTTTTTAACCTTAAGGTTAAATTAAATAAAAAATTTTTTTAAGAATTATAAGTTTTTGAAAAATAATAAATTAAATAAAAAATTTTTTTAAAAAATCTCTTGACTTTTTTTTAATTTTTTGTTATAATTATATTTGGAGAGACCACAATATGTGGTTAAATAAACCAAAAATGGAGGTGAATTATGTTAAACAAAAAGGGCTTTACATTAATTGAATTATTAGTGGTAATTTTAATTATCGGTATCCTATTAGCACTTATTATCCCCAACTTCGCACTTTTCCAAGAAAGAGCAAGAAGAACAAGCGTCAAAAACAATATGCACGTAATTCAAACTGCCTTAGAGGCATGGGCATCTGACCATATGGGCCAATATCCAACCGAAGATGTAGTGGGTGATGTTCTTGACCCAGAGGGTCCTTTAGCTTATTATTTTCCTGGCGGTGACCCATTGATCGAAGATAAATTTGGTAATTTCCCATCCAACCCCTATACCGGTACTGTTTATAATGGAGGAGATTATGAAGATCTTTTTTATGGTGGAGATTTTCTATTTGAGGAACCTGGTTTGAACGCTGTGACTTGGGGAGGTTCTGAAGTAGCAGAGTGTCCTTATCTTGAATGGGCAGATGCAGTAGAGGTTTCAGGAGCAATCGCTGTAGGTGTTTATTATGATCCCGCAACTGAGATTGCTCAAGAGTATGGAATTGCTGGTTGGGGTAGACTTAATGAAGTAGGTGAAAATTATCCGATGTACGATGTAGCACCGGGTGCGGAAGATCCCTTTGAACCAGAATATTGGAACTTCTTTGTGCTTCACAACTAATTACTAAATCTTATAATAAGGATGGCTTTGGGGGTGAGCCTTATCACCCCCATTTTTATTTTATTGACATTTATTAAATTTTTTTTATTATAGATAATATGTTTTTGTTTTTTTATCTTTTTAACTATTTAGCCAATATTGAAAGAAGTAAGGCAATTTTTTATAATCCCAGTGGTTTAGGAATAAATTCGGGTTACGAAATCTATTTTTCAAAAAAGTTAGATAAGGATACTATTTTAGATATAGGGTTTTCTTTAAATAATTTTGGTTTTGGTTTTGAAAAGAAGGGTGATTTAAATAATTATTATTTTGGGTTTGGTCTATCTATAGGTAAAAATATATTTTGGGGCTATCGGTATCAATATATCGAAAAATTAAAGGAATCGAATCATTTAGCAGGGTTTATTTTCCGTCCAACAAATTTTTTATCTTTTTCTTTTAGTTATAATTCAGAAAAAGATTTTAATTTTGGCATCGGTTTAAGACCGATTAATGAAAGGATAAATTTTTATTTTGACTATTATAAAAATCCCTATTATCTCTTGGGAACCGAGATAGAAATACTTGATGGGTTTTTGATAAAAGGAGAACTGGATAAAGATAAAAATATCAACTTGGGAATAAGTTTCTCTTTTCCTAAATTTAAAATCTCTTCAAAATACGGTAGAAAATCAAAAGAGATCGAATTGTTTTTGTCAAAAGAAAGATATCTGACGATTTTTAAAAGACCTAAAAAATTTATAGAGATAACTTTTTCTGGTAATTATGATGAGGATTATTATGAGCAATCTTTATTTTTTAAAAAACGAATACCAAGATTTTATCTTTTAATAAAAAACTTAGAAGAGATTTTGAAGAAAGAAGATGTTTATGGAATTTTTATTCGTCTGAAAGATTATTATTTATCTCCTGCTCAATATGAAGAATTAAGGGAAATCCTTTTAGAAATTAAAAATAAGGGTAAGAAGGTTATTTTTTATGCCGATTATTATAAAAGTTTGTTAGAGTACCAAATTGTTTCCCTTGGTGATTGTTTGATTTTAAATAAAGGCGGTGAAGTGGTTATTCCTGGTATTCTATTAAAGAAATATTATATAAAGAAATTGTTAGAAAAAATAGGTGGAGAGATGGAAGTTTTAGCGATTGGTAAATATAAATCAGCAAAAGAATTATTCACAAGAGAAAACATGTCAGAAGAAGATAAAGAACAACTTAATGAAATTCTTGATATGATTTATTCAAAAGTAAAAGAAAATATTAAGGAAACAAGAATAAGAGAAAGAGATTTGGATAGTTTGATAAATTATTATGGTTATTTTAATGAGAAGTTGGCAAAGGAGTTTGGATTAATCGATACGGTTTTATATCCGAAAGATGTTGATGAATTTTTAAAGAAATATACCAAAGTTAAAAAGATAAAAATAGAAAAATATTTGGGTGAGAAAGAAATAGGAAGAAGTTGGTTAAAGAGAAAAAAGAAAATTGCTTTGGTAATTGCGGAAGGAACGATTGTTGATGGAAAAAGTGGTTATGACCCAAGACCATTAATTGGTGGAAAATATATTGGCTCAGAAACAATGGAGGAGATATTTAAGAAATTAGAAAAGGATAAGTCAATTAAAGCGGTTATTTTCCGAATAAATTCTGGTGGTGGTTCAGCAAGTGCTTCAGAAATAATTGCTAATGCCGTTAAAAAATGTAATGAGAAAAAGCCGGTAATTGTTTCAATGGGAAATGTTGCTGCTTCCGGTGGCTATTATATCGCTTGTTTGGCAAGAAGAATCCTTGCTGATAATTCAACTATTACTGGTTCAATTGGTATTTTCAGCATTAAATTTGTTGCTAAAAAATTATATGAAGATAAATTAGGGATTACTTTTGATTATTTAAAGAGAGGAGAAATGGCTGATGCCCAAACAGAATTGCGTGGTTATACTGAAAGGGAAAGAGAAATTTTTATGAAACAATTGGAATGGTGGTATGATAAATTTATCACGCGCGTAAGTGAAGGAAGAAAATTAAATAAAGAATATATTGATTCTATCGGTCAAGGTAGGGTTTGGAGTGGATATAAAGCAAAAGAATTGGGATTGGTTGATGAGATTGGTCCGTTGAGAAAAGCAATTGAGATAGCCAAAGAAGAAGCCAAAATTAAAAAAGGAGAAGAGATAGAAATATTTTTATATCCGAAGGAAGAGAGAAGATTTCTCTTTTCTTTTCCAAAGGTTAATATTTTTGCTTTATTAAAGGAAAGAATTCTTTATTTGCTGCCGGAAAATATTGTAATTGAATAGCCGATTTCTTTTTCTTTTGTCTTTCATATTTTTAAGAGCTCTCTATTCCCAAGAAGATACAAGTGAGGTAGTTTTTTATGGTGGCAAAAGAATCTTTTACTATCCTGATAAAGAATTGGTTATTTTGCTTGATTCTTCTTTTGTGAGATATTCAATATACGAAGTGAAAGCCTGTTCTATCAGTTATGATTTGAATAATCAGATATTACATGCCTATAAAAAAAATTATGAGGTGATTTTTTCTGCTGAAAAAGATACAATTATTGGTGAAGAATTACATTTTAATATTAATAATAAAAAGGGAATGATGAAAAAGGCAAGAACAAAGATTGGCGATGGTTTTTTTTATGCCGATGAGATTTGGTTGATAAAGGAAAAGGTATTACATGCGATTAATTGTAGTTATACAACCTGTGAATATAACCCATCCCATTATCATTTTTTTGCCAAGAAAGTTAAAATTTTAGTTGAGGATATGGTGATTGTTGAGCCGATTAGTTTACACTTCTTTTCTTTAAAGCCACCTTTTGTTGCTGCTCCTTTTTGGTTTTTTCCCATTGGTGAGAAAAGGAAATCGGGTCTTTTACCTTTTCGGGCAGGAAGGTCAAAAGAAGAGGGTTTCTATTTTAAAAGAGTTGCTTATTATTTAGTTATTAATGAACACGCTGATTTAACTTTTTATTTAGACTTGATGCAGAAAAAGGGAATAATGCCAAAAATTGAAGGAATTTATGATTATTCTCCTCTTGCCAAAGGTCAATTTATCGGTTCTTTTATTAGCGAATCAAGAACTAAAAGGAGACGATATTCTCTTAATCTTCAGCACACATCAAAATTTCTTTTTAAAAGTGAGTTATCATCAAAAATTGATTATCAAAGTGATGCCAAATTTATCCAGGAGTATGCCGAAGATAAAATAGAATGGTTAAGAAGTGAAATATATTCGGTAGCAAATATCAAGAGAACTTATAGAAATTTTGGTCAAGCAAATCTTTATTTAGAAAATAAAAAAGATTTTATAAATAATATAAATCAATTTCTTTTGCCCAGTTTTTCTTTCTCTTTAGTCTCCCGACCACTAATAAGAAACTTCACCAATTTTTCTCCTTCTTTTAGATTGGAAAATTATTATGCTATTTTTAAAGATACCATAAAAAATTATGAAGAGAGACTTCAGGGAAATTTGGGGATATTTTTAACTCCCAATTTCTTAAGAAATCTTCGTTTTGGTAATTTCTCTTATAAAAAGGGGAAAAAAGTTATTAAAGGTGAAGTAAAAGAGGAATATTCTAAGTTATCCACCGACGCCAATTTTGGACTTTCCCAATTATTCTTGAATACTTTATATATTTCTGAAAATTTTGGTTATTCTCAAGAATGGAATTTCTATAAGGATTCAATGAAAACTATTGTCCGCTATCCAATTTCTCTAAATTCTGGAATTACTCTTTATCGGATATATTTTTTAAATTTGTTCTCTTTAAAAGGGTTTTTACATACTTTAAGTCCAAATATTAATTTAAATTATGAACCAGCAACAAAAAGAAATCTGCCCAATTTTAAAGAAAAGCCCAAATCATTATTTTTAGAGTTTAATATTCTTAACAATTTCAATATCAAATATCTAAGAAAAAATGAAGAAAAAAAAAGAAATTTTCTTATCCTCACTATTAAGTGTAATTATTCTTTTTTAGAAAGAGAATTTTCACCAATTAATATGAATGGAGAAATAAAGGTTTTTGAAGAGGAGAATATCAAATTTAATTCTAGTTTTTATTTAAGCTATAATTTCAAAGAAAAAATTTTTGAGCCAAGTTTGACAAATAATTTGGAATGGAAAGATGAGATTTTTAAGGTTTGTACCTTAAATATAAAATTGAGTCATATTATTTCCAAAACTTCTCATATGATTCAAAATTCTGGGTATCTAAATTTTTCTAAAATTAAATTTAACTTCTCTTTTGGTTATAATGGAAAAGAGAAAAAAATTACGGATTATTCAATCTCTATTTGGAGAGATCTTCATTGCTGGGAAGGAATTTTTAACTTTTCTAAATTCGGTACCCTTTGGCGTTACGATTTTAAACTGCGGATTAAGAAAATACCGGAAGTTTCTATTGGCAAAGATATTTTTGGGTTCCTTTTAAAATGACGTTTTTATCTAATTGGTAACTTGCTAATGGTTATTTAATTGATTAAGGTATCATTACCAAATATAAGATAGTAGCTCAAAGTAATTATTAGAAAATCATTAAAAATTTTATTCCATTAGTTTACATCCAATAGACTGGTACCTGATTATTACTCAAAATAAGTTAATAAGAATAGGAAGAACTTTCAGATAGAATACATAAATAAAAAATGAAAATAGAGAATTTTTTTAGTTCTTAATGGTTATCATAGTTTATAATCTTTTTCGAGATTAAAGTCTATACTATCTCCTATACAGTTCCCTTCCCAATAGAAGGTAAAATCCCCTTGTCTTATTAATTTAGGTTTTAGAAAAATATGGGAAAGGGCTAATTTATTTAGTCAATTAATTAAAGGAAATATACTTCGCTAAGCACCTCCTTTCTAAGTCTTTTTCTTAATAATCTTCTATTAAACAAATATTCTAACCCTCTCAGTCTTTCTAAAAGGTAATATCTATAGGTTAAGTTAGAATAATTGCCAAAAAAAGATGGAAAGTATTTCCTAACCTTTTTTCTAAGTTGTTTATAAGATTGATAGATATCTTTTACCATAATTATTTCCTTTTATATATTCTCTATATATAAGACGAAAAAATAGCCCAAAAGGTTACCACTTTTTTTATTATGCCGGCAGACTATATTTTATACTGAAATTCTTTCTATTTGACTTTTAGAAAAAATGAATTATAATCTATTGGTTTTAATTAATAAAAGGAGGAAAAATATGATAAATATATTGTTGGTAATTTTAATTAGTTTATCTTCTAATAATTTATCATTTACACCTTCCTTTGGGGGCGGTGGTCCGGATGCTTATGGTTATCGCTGGTTAGATAGTGATACAACTTGTCCTGGTGCTCCCACTTTTAATTGGATTTCAATAAATGGTATTGGAACAAGGATAACTGGTTTGGCAGACGATAATGTAGTGGGTCCTTTTCCTATTGGTTTTGATTTTCCCTATTATTGGTATCGGGTGAATCGTTTTTATTTGGGTTCCAATGGTTATATTGCCTTTGATGATAATTTCCTTTCTGCCCATCCTTTCCAAAATGTTCCTAATCCAAATAGACCAAATAATATTGTTGCTCCTTTGATGTGCGATTTAGACCCAGGAAGAGGTGGTTCAGTATGGTATTGGACAAATAATCGAGATACCTGTATAATTGAATTTGATTCAGTTCCTTTCTGGAATACAGGGGGTATGAATTCTTTCCAGATTATTCTTTCTAAAAATGATAGTATTATAAGATTCCAGTATTTAATCCAAGTTGGTCAACCTTACGGTGGTTGGCAATCAACCGGTTCTAGTACAATTGGAATTGAGAATGTTGTGGGGCAGGTAGGTCTCTCTTATATGCATGCTGGTTTGCCCGACTATAATCTACCCCATGCTAATTTAGCAATTATCTTTTTCCCACCAGAGTCAACAAATTATATTGTCAATGATATGGCTTGCTGGTATGTAATGAATGAGCAATCAGAAGGAATATTTATCTATCAAGGTGATACTGTTCTTTTAAAGGGAGCGGTTAAAAACACTGGTAATCGTCCAGCAAACAACTTTAAAGTATATTGTTGGGTGAGAAGTATGCCAGCCGGAACAATTGTTTTAGCCGATACCTTGACAATTGAAACAATGAATCCTGGTGAAATTAGAGAGGTTGCTTTTAATCGGCGCTGGGTTCCTACATCTACTGGTCAATTTGCTATTGATATTAAAACTGGTTTAACTGGCGATATGGTTCCCAATAATGACCAAATTAGATTAGAGGCAAGGGTCGTTTCTTATCCTGGTGAATTAAGATATGAAGATTTAGCATCTCCTCACGGAATGTGGGCTTGGAACGGACCAGGTGGCTACGGTGCCCATTTTGTTCCGCCGAGATATCCGTGTCGGATTACCCAAGCAAGAATTTATGCTTCGGCCACTTCTGCCACACCAATCAGTGTATTGATTTTAAAAGATAATGGACCCAATAATTCACCTGGTGAAACATTATATATTACTCAAACAACAATTTCTACTCAACAATGGTATAATATAAATATTTCGCCAGCAGTAGTAATAAATGAAGGTGGTTTCTTTATTGGTGGAATTTCTAATGTTGCCAATCAACCATCCTTTGGTATGGATACTGCAAATACTCCTTCCCGTCGAACCTGGGAGTACACAACTGGTTGGGCAAAATATCGGACAGCGGATAAGCACGATGTGATGATTAGAGCAGTGGTGGAAATGGTACCAGGTGTGGAAGAAGAAATTACTATTATGCCGGTTAGAAAATCAGAAAGGAGCATAATGAAATTAAGCGAATTAAAAGAATTAAAGGGTTTCGAAATTTTTAATGCTCATGGTCAGAAGGTTTTAAAAGCGGAAAAAGTAGGAATTTACTTTGTCAAAGAAAGGACGGATTATAAAAAGATAGTTATTCTCCATTAATAAAAAGGAAAAGGGGAGGTGGCAGATTCTTGTCATCTCCCCTTTATATTTTATGAATTATTTAAGATTAGAACTGGTTTTGAAAGAAATTAAAATTGGTAAAGTCCTACCTTTTTATTTACTTTATGGTGAAGAAGATGCAAGGATTGAAGATATTCTTCGGGCATTAAAGAAATATTATTTTAATGATGAAGAATATATTGGTAGTTTATATAAAAAATACGATTTAAAAGAATTTTCTTTAAAAGATATTCTTTTAAATTTTAATTCGCCATCTTTTTTTGAAGAGATAAAATTAGGGTTTATTAAAAATTTTGATTTGGCATTTAAGAAAAGAAAGAAAAATAAAGAAGAAACCCTTACAAACTTTTTTAATAATTTAAGGAATAATAAAAATAAAACAATGGTAATCTATTTAGCAAAATCACCACAAAAAGAGAGGGAATACGAAAGTTTTTTTCAAACAAATAAATTAGAAAAACATGTGATTTATCTTTATCCTTTATCAAAAACTAATTTAAAAACTTATTTTATGGAAAAAGCAAAAGAGGAAGGCTATATTTTCACCAATGGTGCCTTAGAACTTTTGATTTTTCTTTGTGGCGAAGATTATTCTTTAATCTATTCCGAGTTTAACAAGATAAAACTTTATTCAAAAGAGAAGGTAATTAGTGAGGAGTTAATAGAAAAATTTGTTGGTTACAGTTTTGAGGGAAAATTGAAAAGCATTTTGGAGGCAATAAATTATAAGGATAAAGAAAAGTTTTTTAAAAGTCTTTACGGGTATTTGGGAAGTGCCAAAAGAGAGGAGATATCTTATCTTATTGGTTCTTTAGCTAATCATTTGTTAAATATTTATTTAAAAAAGACAGGTTTTTATTCTTCTTTTAAAGAAAAGGAATTAAAAGAAAAATTGGAAAATCTTTATAAAATAGATTTAATGATAAAAAGAGGAGAAAGTGAGCCGGAAGTTTTACTTTTAAACTGGGGAGAGAAATTATGAATTTTCGAGAGATTGAAGAAAAATGGCAAAAAATATGGGAAGAGAAAAAGGTATTTAAAACTAAAAGAGAGGGAAAGAAATATTACTGTTTAGTAATGTTTCCCTATCCTTCGGGTGATTTACATATGGGTCATGTGAAAAATTATGTGATTGGCGATGTCATTGCTCGCTATAAAAGGCAAATGGGTTATAATGTCTTACACCCTTTTGGTTGGGATGCCTTTGGTCTGCCAGCAGAAAATGCGGCAATTCTTCATGGTATTCACCCTTGGGAATGGACAAAAGAAAATATCGATATTTCCCGAAAACATTTGAAGATGATGGGTATCGGCTATGATTGGGAAAGGGAGATAATGACCTGTGATGAGAGATATTATAAGTGGAATCAATATTTCTTTATTAAATTTTATGAAAATGGTCTAGCCTATCGAAAAAAGGCATATGTTAATTGGTGTCCCGGTTGTCAGACGGTACTGGCTAATGAACAAGTAGTTGATGGAAGATGTTATCGTAAGACCTGTCAGAGTATAATTGAGAAAAAAGAATTGGAACAGTGGTTTTTTAAGATTACTGCTTATGCTGAAAGGCTTTTACAAGATTTAGATAAATTAGATTGGCCGGAAAATGTAAAGATAATGCAGAGAAATTGGATTGGTAAAAGTGAAGGGGTAGAAGTAGATTTTCCAATTGAAGGCGGAGGATATTTAAGAATTTTTACAACTCGACCGGACACTCTCTTTGGAGTCACTTTTATGGCAATCGCTCCTGAGGCAGAGATTTTAGAAGAAGTAATTAAAGGAACTGGTAAGGAGGAAGAGGTTTATCAGTTTAAAAAAGAGGTTTTAAGAATTTCCGAAATTGAGAGAACGGCGATTGGTAGAGAAAAAAGAGGGGTCTTTATTAACAAATATGCGATAAATCCATTAACAAACGAGAAAATACCAATTTTTGTTGCTGATTATGTGTTAGCAACTTATGGTACTGGTGCGATTATGGCAGTTCCGGCTCACGACCAGAGAGATTTTGAATTTGCTAAAAAATATGGTTTGCCCATCAAGGTGGTAATCAATCCTTATGGAGAAGAATTAAAACCGGAAAATATGGAAAAGGCTTTTGAAGAAGAAGGGGTGATGGTAAATTCCGGTATCTTTACTGGTTTATCTTCAAAAGATGGGATAGAGAGAATAACTAAATTTTTAGAAGAAAAAGGAATTGGGAGAAGAAAAATAAATTATCGATTAAAAGATTGGTTAATCTCTCGCCAAAGATATTGGGGAACACCAATTCCAATGATTCATTGTGATAATTGTGGAATTATTCCGGAGAAAGAAGAAAACTTACCAGTTGTTTTACCAAAGGATGTAAAAGATTATTTACCGAAAGGAAAATCGGTCCTTGCCGGAATCGAAGAGTTTATCAATACCACCTGTCCCAAATGTGGCCAAAAAGCAAAAAGAGATCCAGATACGATGGATACCTTTGTTGATTCATCTTGGTATTTTTTAAGATACCTTGACCCTCATAATAATGAAAAACCTTTTACCTATGAAGACACAAAATATTGGTTACCAATAGATAAATATATCGGTGGTATTGAACATGCTACCGGTCATTTAATTTATTTCCGATTTTTCACTAAGGTTTTATATGATTTAGGTTTTTGTGCTTATGATGAGCCCTGTGCTTCTCTTTTTACTCAAGGAATGGTTCTATATAAAGGAAAAGTGATGTCATCTTCCCAAAGGCATGGTGTTTGGGTTGGCGATTTTCTAAAAGAGTATAGCGCTGATATTGCTCGTTTGACAATTCTTTTTGCTGCGCCACCCGAAAAAGATATGGAATGGTCAGAAGAGATTGTTAGTGGTGTGAAAAGATTTTTGGAAAGAGTTTGGCGACTTTATGAGATAAATGGTTTCAAAGTCTTAGATAAAAAACCACAAATCAAAAATGAAAAAGATAAATATCTCTATATAAGGTTAAACCAAACAATTAAAAAAGTTATTGAAGATATGGAGAGTTTTCAATTCAATACCGCAATTGCTTCTCTAATGGAATTTCTTAATGATTTATATAAGTTTGAAGAGAAGAGCGAAGTATATTGTTATTCTCTTTATATCTTTTATCAATTACTTTCACCTTTTGCTTCTCATATTGCCGAAGAGATTAATGAGCGATGTGGTTTTAAAAATCTTTTAGTAGAAAGTAGATTTCCCAATTATGATAAAGAAGCGATCTATTTTGAAAAAATAGAAATTCCGATTCAGATTAATGGTAAGATAAGAGCAAAAATAGAAGTTTTAAGAAATGAAAAAGAAGAGCGGATAAAAGAATTGGCATTAGAAAATGAAAGAATAAAAGAATTGCTAAAGGGAAAAGAAATTGTAAGAATTATTTATGTTCCTAATAAATTGATAAATATCGTAGTTAAAGAATAAAATGCGGGCTCTTATTTTTATTCTTTTAGGAATTCTTATTTTCCTTTTGGTTTACTTTTACATCAATTATCGGGAATTTTTTTCTCAAATAAATAAAGAAGAGATAAGCGCTGAGATGTTAAGCAAAAAGGTTATTGAACTTTATGAGGCAAAATTAAATCGTTTAAAATTAAAAGTTGATTCTTTGGAAAATTTGGCTAAATTAAAGAGAAGGCCGATGCCAGAAGAGATAAAATTATTAAAGGAAGAAATTAAAAAGGGAGAAGAACTTTTAGAAGAATTAAAAAGGGCAAAAGAAGAGAAAAGAAATGAATTATATCATCTTTGCACGGAAGTTTATCAAAATGCCAAAGGTAGATGCGAAATTTTAAGAGAGAAAGTAAAATAGAAAATGTTAAAAAGAAATTTAGAGGTTGTTTATTATGAATTTGTTAAGTTAACAAAAATCTGGCTAAGTTATCCGATTATCTTTCTTTTCTTTACTATCTTTCCTTTGATTTGGGTTTTACCTTTTATCTTTCAAGGAAAGGCATTAGTTGGTAGTTTCTCTTCTGTCCCTTTTAAAGAATTAACCGGTAGCGGAAATTATTTGGCTTTTTTGCTTCTTGGTTCAATTGTTTCTACTTATGTTTTTTCTGGTCTTTGGGGAGTTGGCAATTCTTTAAGAGAAGAGACTTATTGGGGAACTTTAGAATATCTAATTTTATCCCCAACTAATCCCTTGGTTATTCTTATTGGCAAGACTTTAACCGAATTTGTATATGCGACAATTACTGTTATTATTCAAGCCTTAATTATTGTTTTAATTTTAGGAGCGAAAGTTACTTTTGTGAAACTATTACCAATAATTTTGATAATTCTTTTACTCCTTATTGGTTTTTATGGTTTTGCTATTGCCTTTGCTGGCTTTACTTTGTTATTAAAAGAGGTAGAAGGTTGGATTAGAACATTGGAGTGGATATTTTATCTTTTCTCACCAATTCGGTATCCGGTGGAGATAAATCCGATAACAAAATTTATTGCCAGTTTTATTCCTTTAACCTATGCTTTGTTAGCAATTCGGGCAATTATTTTGTTAAATAAAAATATTTATTCCCTTTCTAAAATTCTTCTAATTTTAGGAGTTATTGATGTTATTTTAATTGTTTTGGCTATTTTCTTGTTTAGATTTTTAGAAAAAAAGACAAGAGAATTGGGAACGATTGGTGGTTATTAAAATATGATAAAAAAATATCTTAGAGCAATCTGGGCAGAAAATATAAAAGAATGGAAAATTGAATTATCTTATAAAGCAGATTTTTTAAGAACCTTTATTGACCCAATTGTATATCTTTTGCCTTATTTGCTTTATGGAATAGCAATTGTGGGTGGTCGGGAATCTCAAGAATTGAAAAGGTTAACGGGAATGGGCGATATTGTCAGTTTTATTCTGCTTGGTTATATTTTTATTGGTTTTATGAATATGGCACTATGGGCAATGGGATTTTCTTTGAGAAAAGAACAGTATTACGGAACCTTAGAACAAGTCTTTTCAACACCGGTTCCGAGATGGGTTTTTACTTTAGGAATGGCACTCCATTCAACCCTTCATCAAACATTAATTTTAGTATTTCAAATAATAATTATCAATTTCATCTTTACTTTACGTTTTAATATTTCGGGGATTTTACCTTCTTTGATTGTTATTGCCTTGATGATTTTATCTTTATATGGTTTTGGGATGATGATTGCTGGTTTAACATTAACTTTAAAACAGGGTTGGCTGGTATCCGAAGCCCTTTCGGGAATAATGATGGTGATTACACCAATCGCCTATCCCTTAGCAGTCTTACCCATTTTTCTAAGAAAGGCATCTTTTTTTATTCCTTCTACTTATGGTATCATTGCCACAAGACACTTTCTTTTAAATGAAAGATTAGAGATTCCTTTAACAGCAATCTATTTTAGGCTATTTTTATTAACAATTGTTTGGATTAGTTTTGGATTAATCGTTTTTTATCTCATTGATAAAAAAACAAGAAAAGCAGGGACATTACATACTTATTGACATTTTTTAAATTTTTAATAAGATTTTCATTATTATGAATTATAATTAAGGAGGAAAAATGAAGAAACTAACAGTGTTTATTTTTTTAATCTTTTTAAGCTGTACTTTGTTTAAAAAAGAAGAAGAACCAATGCCCTTAGCGGTTGATAACTGGTGGGCATATCAAATTACTACCCAAACTATGCTTTCGCCGAAAGGTTTAAAATCTCATCTTTTTCAAAGACTTTCTAAATCACCGGCAACTTATATTGATACTTTAAAGATTGTTGGCAAACAAACGATAGAAGGGGTTGATGGTTATGTTGTTTTCTCCTCGTATGATAACGATACCGCTGGAATTTACTATTATAAAAATGATTATTTATGGTTCTATTATCCAGAAGATGCTATCAGCGAAAAAGTATTTCCTGAAAAGCCAAAAATTGGTGATAATTGGGTTGGTTATGAAGAAAAAACTGAAGAATGGGACTTCGATGGAGATGGAATAAATGATTCTATGTCAATAAAGACTGAGTACACAATTATTACCAAAGAGAATGTGAGTGTTTTAGCCGGCAGTTTTAAAGACTGTTATCGGACTCAGATGACTGCTACCGGTAAATTATGGTATTCTTCTACCAATCAATGGCAGACTATTATGACTTTAAGTGGCAATGTTTGGGTAAAAACGGGAGTTGGGTTTGTAAAATTAGAAATTACTGGTTACGTAACTGAGGAATTAATGGCATATAAAGTAAAATAATTGCTTTTAATAACCTTAGGAGAAATATCCGGAATTGGACCGGAAATAGTTTTAAAGGCGATAAGACATTTTTCGCCAGATAAAATAAAAATAATTGGCTCACAAGGAGTTTTAGAGAAGACCAGAAAGAAATTAAAATTAGAAATTGATTACCAACCTTATCTTTTAGAGTTATTAAAAGATATTGATTTCCAATTTGGCAAACCAACAAAAGAGACTGCTTATTATGCTTTAAATTCCTTAGAAACGGCTATTTCTTTAATTAAAGAAAAGAAATTCTTTGGGATTATAACTGCACCCATATCAAAAGAAAATTTAAAGAAGATTGATTTTAAATATCCCGGTCATACCGAATTTTTTGCGGAAAATTTTAATATTAAAAATTATTGCCTTCTTGCCTATACCAAATATTTTAAGGTTGCCTTTGTTACCCTTCATTTACCATTAGCAAAAGTTAAAAAAGAATTAACTTCTGAAAAAATTTATCAAACCAGTTTATTATTATACCAATTTCTTTCTAAGATTGAAGGAATAAAAAAGCCAAAGATTCTTTTCTTCTCCTTTAATCCCCATCTTTTTGAATTCAGTTTAGGAGAAGAAAAGATAATAAAAAAAGCAATAAAAAGACTTAGCCTATTTCCTGGTTATTATGATATAAAGCCAGCCGATACTTTACCTTATCTTTTAGGAAATTACGATGGCTATGTTGCTTTATACCATGACCAAGGAATGATACCGGCAAAACTATTAAGCGAAGGAAAAGGAGTTAATATCACCTTGGGATTACCTTTTATCAGGACTTCGCCTTTACACGGAGTAGGTTTTGATATCGCCGGTAAAAATCAGGCAGACGAGAAAAGTATGATAATGGCAATAAGACTTGCCTTAAAATGGTATAAGAAATTTTATTTTTATAAAAATTAATACTTTAAAATCAGTAAAAATTAATTTCCAAGAATCTTTAAAGACAATATAGCAGATAGTACTTATCTAAAAAGTTGAATTTAATTAAGTTTTAAATTTCAACAACTTATAGAAAGTTTAAAAGATTATTGACTTAATGAGTTTTGGCATTATAATTAGGTAATGTTGTTTTTCTTTCTCTTTCTTTTACAACTAAAAGATACAATAATTCCTGAAAGATATTATTATTTAGGACCTTTTTTAGTTGCGCCTCGAGAAGGGATTAGCGGAATAAAAGAAGAGAATTTCTATTTTGGCATTGATACAACTCAAAATTTCCCAACAAGTTTAGCCCAAGGAGGTTATACAAGTTGGCAATCAACAGTTTCTGATAGCCAAGGAAATGTAAAGTTTTCTTTTGATAATGTCCTTTGGGATACTTTAATCCAGTTTTATGGTTTTAGTGTTGTTTTAAATCTTACCTATGCCTATACCGAAATTGAAATGGAAGAAGATAAGATAATGCTTGTGATGGCAGAAAGGGTTGGTAGTTTTTTTGTTAATGGTAAAGGTTATGTGGGTGATGCCTACGGCCATAACTTTTTTAGAATACCAGTAAAATTTAAAAAAGGTAAGAATTCAATCTTATTAAAAGTAAGTGGTTATGGTGAAAGGAGTTTTAGATTTATTATCTTCCAACCAAAAAATAAGGTTATCCTTATCAAAGAGGATATAACAAAACCAGATATTTTAAAAGAGAGAGAAGAGCAAAGGCTTATTTTAGGAATACCTTTTTTAAATACTACCGAAGAGAAGGTTAATTTCAAATTAAAATTTTATCTCCAAGATGAGTTATTAAAAGAAGAGAATAAATATTTAATGCCCTTTGCGATTACCAAATTCCCAATAGAATTAAAAATAAATAATAAAAAATTAAACCTTAATGATTCAATTGTTTATATTTCTCTTTTGGTTGAAACAAAAGATGAGAAAGTAAGGGATTCTTTTAAAATCTATATCACTTCCGAAACCTTGCCCCATTCGGTAACTTTCATCTCCCAAATTGATTCTTCCTGCCAATATTTCGCTATCTTCTATCCAAATAATTTCGATAAAAATAAAAGATACGGTTTAATCTATTCATTACACGGAGCGGGTGTTGAAGCAATTGGTCTTTGTAAAGTTTATTCTAAAAAGGATTTTGCCTTTGTTGCCTGTCCGACAAATAGAAGACCCTTTGGTTTTGATTGGGAAGACTGGGGATATTTAGATTGTAAAGAGGTTTTAGAATATATAATAAAAAATTATCCCATTGATACAAATCGGATATATTTAACTGGTCATTCCATGGGTGGGCATGGTTGTTGGGTATTTGGGTTATTAAATCCTTCTCTCTTTGCCGCAATCGCTCCGGGTGCTGGTTGGATTTCCCATCAATCTTATGTTCCTTGGCTTTTCCAAAAAAGTTTAATATATGCTGACCCAGAGATAATTGCTTTAAGGGATAAAATCTTAAAGACCTATCAGACAATCCATTACTTAGAAAATGCTCATTCTTTACCAATATTTATCTTTCATGGTTCCTTAGATGATAATGTACCACCTCTTTTTGGTCGGATGTTTAATTTTGAGTTAGAAAGATTAGGTTTTAAAAAGATATACAAAGAAGTTCCTAATGTAAAACATTGGTATACTTTACCGGATACCAATATTGTCTGTGTTGACGACCCAGATATCATCAATTTCTTTAAAGAAAACGAAAGGGAACCTTTTCCCAAAAAGATTGGTTTTAAAACCTATGATTTAGATATTAGTAATAAAAATTATTGGTTAGAAGTTTTAGAAGAGGAAGAATTTGGCAGGGAGATAAAAGTTTCTTGTGAAATAAAAAACGAAACCATATTTATAAATACAAGTAATGTTAAAGTTTTGAAAATCTATCTAATTCCGGAATTAAAAGGGAAAGGAAAAATATATATTAAGATTGACGAGAATATTTTAAAATCTTCCACTTTTTCACCTATTTATTTAGTCAAGAATAAAAAATGGCAAATAAAGAAAAGTTTAAGATTAGAAAGGAAACATTTAAGAACAATGAAAAAGGCATATTTTTCACCTTTTATCTTAGTTTATTCAACAAAATCAGACACTGCTTATAAAATTACTTATTCTCAAGCCTTGAGGGAAAGTTATTTATGGTACCGTTACGGCAATGGTTATTGTTTAATTTTACCCGATACTTTAATTAATAATGAATTAGCAAAAAGTTATAATTTAATAGTTTTTGGCGATGAAAATTATAACTATCTGGCCGAGAGGTTAAAATTAAAGAAGATAAAAGAAGAAATTTTTAAGGATTTAAAACAAGAGTTTGCTTATCGGTTTATCTATTTTAATCCTTTAAATAAAGATAAATTTATTTTGGTTTCTTCCGGAACAAATTTGGAAAATCTTTCTCTTTCTACTTATTTTTCTTTATTATCTTCGGCAGTAGGGATGCCCGATTATGTTATTTTTAATTCCGAAGTAAAAGAAAAGGGGCTGGGCGGTGTTCTCAAAATGGGTTTTTTCCAATAATAATGCGGGGACCTTATCCCTTGACTTTAATTCAAATTGCTTTATTAATTCATCCTAAAAGAATCGGAGTTTTTCTTATCTATAATGAGAAAAAAGAAGTGATTTATGTTGGTCGAAGTGACGAAGAGTTGGCAAAAGAGTTAAAAAAATATATTGATATGGGAAAATTTTTTTCTTACGAATATGTCGTCAGTCCTAAAGAGGGGTATCTTTTGGAATGTAAATACTTCCATAAATATAAAGATAATTCCAATTTCTTAAGGGAAGACCATCCAATTCCACCAGCGGGTATAGAGGAAAAATGTCCGGTTTGCGGATTATAACACCAGCGAAAATAAATTTTGGCTTATTTGTATTAAACAAAAGAAAAGATGGTTATCATAATATTGAAACGATTTTAATCCCAATAAATCTTTTTGATGAACTCTATTTCTTCCCATTAAAAGAAAAAAAGATTATTATTAAAGTTTTTGGCAAGAAAATAAAAAGAGAAGATAATCTTGTTTATAAGGCAGCAAAACTATTTTTTGATACTTTCCATATCAATAAAGGGATAAAGATTATTTTAAAGAAAAATATACCGATTGGTTGTGGTTTAGGCGGCGGTTCATCAGATGCCGGTGCTACCCTTTATTTTCTAAATAAAATCTTTGATAAAGTTGCTAAAGAAAAAGAACTTTATAAGTTGGCAGAAAAGATAGGAATGGACGTTCCTTTTTTTATTAATCCCAAGCCCTCTTTTGCTTCTGGTCGGGGCGAAATTTTAGAAAGAATCAAAATTCCGAAATTATATTTTCTACTTTATCTACCAAAAATTGTTATCTCTACAAAATGGGCATATAACCATATCAAATTGACAAAACATAATTTTTCCCTTAAAATTTTAATATCTTTATTAAGAAAAAAATTATATAGTAAAGTATTGGAATATTTAAAAAATGATTTTCAAGATTTAATTTGTGAAGAATATAGAGAGATAAAAAGGATTATTAAAAAAATGGAAGAGTTAAATTTAAAGCCAATATTAACGGGAAGCGGTAGTGGATTATTTATTTGGGTAAAAGATAGAAAAGAGCAGAAAAGAATAAAAGACTTATTAAAAGAAAAGGGGATAGGGGTTTTAGCAGTAGAAACTTTTCTGGGGCGTCGTCTAATGGGCAGGACCCAGGATTTTGGATCCTGTTGTGGAGGTTCGAATCCTCCCGCCCCAGCCATTTTTTAAAATGAAAAAGAATAAATTAAAAATTTTTACTGGTCGGGCTAATCCTCCGTTAGCTCAAAAGATTTGTGAGATCTTAAATTTACCCTTGGGAAAAGTAACCATTTATAATTTTGCTGATGGTGAAATCTATTTAAAAATTGAAGAAAGTGTGCGGGGTTGTGATGTCTTTTTGATTCAGCCGACAAATCCACCAGCAGAAAATTTATTAGAATGTTTTCTATTTTTGGATGCTTTAAAAAGGGCTTCTGCCGGCAGGATAACAGCAGTAATCCCTTATTTTGGTTATGCCCGACAGGATAGGAAGGATGAGCCAAGGGTATCAATTTCGGCAAAATTGGTTGCTGATTTATTACAGAAAAGCGGTGCTGATAGAATTTTAACAGTGGAATTACATGCTGAGCAGATTCAGGGTTTCTTTGATATTCCAGTTGACCATATCTATTCCGCACCAATTTTTATTGAATATTTTAAGAAGGAAAAAGAAGAGTTATTAAAAAAAGCAGTAGTGGTTTCTCCGGATATTGGCGGTGCCCGCAGAGCCACAGGTTTTGCAAAAAGGCTGGGCGATTTACCCTTAGCAATTATTGATAAAAGAAGAGTGGGCCCAAATCAAGCCGAAGTTTATAATTTAATTGGCGATGTGAAAGATAAGATTTGTATTATTTTTGACGATTTAATTGATACCGCAGGAACCATTGTGAAAGCTGGAGAACTTTTGAAAAAGCAGGGTGCTAAAGAGGTTTATGTTTGTGCCTGTCATCCTTTATTTTCCCAAAATTCTTGCGAAAAAATTCTTAATAGTGAAATTAAGCAAGTTTTTGTAAGTGATACGATTTTTTTAGCGCCCGAAAAAATTAACAGTAAAATTGTCCAATTAACTATCGCCAAACTTTTGGCAGAGGCAATAAAAAGAATTCATTTAAATGAATCAGTTAGTTCATTATTTATCTAAAGGAGGAAAAAATGGAATTAAAAATAGTCGCCCATCTTCGAGAGAAAGCCGGAAAAGGAACTTGCCGAAAATTAAGAAGAGAAGGAAAAATTCCGGCGATTCTTTATGGTAAAAATGAAAAAAATATCAATCTCTGGGTGGAAGAGAGAGAGTTTACAAAAATTTTGCATCAGATTGCCAAAAGAAGTCCAATTCTGAATTTACGGATTGAGGAAAATAATGAAGAATTTCCAGTCGTTTTGAAGGCTTTACAGAAAAATCCAATTACTCAAAAATTTATTCACATTGATTTTCAGAAAATCCATCCGGAAGAAAAAGTCACGGTTAATTGTCCAGTGATTCTAAAAGGTACCGCCATTGGAGTAAAAATGGGAGGAATTTTGGATCAACACCTCTATTCCATTCCGGTAAAAGGGAAAATAGCGGATATTCCACCTTATATTGAGATTGATATTAGTCACCTAAGAATGGGTTATAGCATCCATATTAATGAAATAAAGTGGGAAAAAGTAGAACCCACTCTGCCTCCAGAAACGCCGATTGTTTCAGTTTTGACACCGAAGAAGATTGAAGAAGTAGCACCAACTGTTGAAGAAACAAAAGAACCAGAGGTAATAAAAGAGAAGAAAGAAGAAGAGAAAGAAGAAAAAGAAGAAAAATAATTTTCTTTTGTGAATGAAAAAGAAAGTCCCTATATTATCTGTGGTTTAGGCAATCCTGGTAAAGAATACCAATTTACCCGCCACAATTTAGGTTTTTTAGTTTTAGATAGTTTAGTAAAAGATTTTAATGAGAAATTTAAAAATTACCAGTTTTATGAAAGTGCGATAATTTCTTTTGAAAATAAAAAGATTTACTTAGTAAAACCCTTAACCTATATGAATTATTCGGGTGTTGGTGTGAAGGAGTTCTTAAAAAATCTTTCTTACGATTTGAATAAGTTTCTTTGCATTTTAGATGATCTCAATCTGCCTTTTGGCAAAATTAGAATTAGAGAAAAGGGTAGTGATGGTGGTCATCGGGGGTTGGCAAGTATTATCTATTATTTGGAAACAAATGAATTTCCCCGATTAAGAATTGGCATTGGTAAGCCAATCGGAATGACCGCTACTGATTATGTTCTTTCGGAGTTTAATAATGAAGAGAAAGAAAAATTGCCCGAAATTATTGAAATTGCTAAAAAAGCAATTATTGTTTTTATTAGAGAAGGAATAAAATCGGCAATGAATAAATTTAATAAAAAGATTGACTTTTGCTAATTTTCTCTTTATTATTAAGTTGTGAAAGTTGGTATTGTTGGCATTCCCAATGTTGGTAAAACTTCCCTTTTTAATTTATTAACAAAATGTCAGGCAAAGGTTGATTTATATCCCTTTACGACGATTGAGAAAAATATTGGTATTGTTTGTGTTCCTGATGAAAGATTAGAAAAGATTTGTGAGATAACAAAGCCAAAGATAAAAACCTATGCAACAATTGAATTTGTTGATATCGCTGGATTAGTCAAGGGAGCGTCAGAAGGAGAGGGTTTGGGAAATAAATTCCTTTCCCATATTCGTGAAGCCGATTTAATTTTACACTTACTAAGGGATTTCAATAATCAAATTCCTCATATTTATAGTTCTCCTAATCCAGAAAGGGATTTAGATATTTGTGAAATGGAATTGGCATTAGCCGATTTAAATATAATTGAGAATAATCTCCAAAAGATTGCCAAGATACCAACCCTCAAAGAAGAAAGAGATATAATGATAAAAATAAGAGAACATTTAATAAGAGGTGAAATTGATATAAATTTAAATGAAGAAGAAAAAAATTTGTTAAAGAAATATAATTTATTTATCTTAAAACCAAGAATATATGCGGTCAATGCTGATAAAAATAATGGCTTTGATATTGAAAAATATCCGAAACTAAAAGAAAAGAAACCCTATATTTTTTCTACTGCCTTAGAAGAAGAGATAATTAATTTAAGTGAAGAAGAGAAAAAGGAATATCGGAAGATATTAAATCTAAATGAAGAAGGGATAATGGGATTAGTTAGCGAATGTTTTCGTACCCTTTCTTTAATAAGATTTTACACAATAAAGGGTGAAGAGACAAGGGCTTGGTCAATAAAAAAGGGTTCAAAGGTAATTGAGGCAGCAGAAAAAATCCATACTGATATCGCAAAAGGTTTTATTAAAGCCGAAGTGATAAATTACAAAGATTTAATTGAAATTGGTGATTATCAAAAGGCAAAAGAAAAAGGGCTGGTAAGAATAGAAGGTAGAGATTATATTGTAGAAGATGGCGATATAATTTTGATAAGGTTTAAGGTATAAGTATAATTCAAATATTTTTCTAAAATCCGTCCCCCCAATAGTCTGGGATATAGTATTAGGGTGGTTTTGATAGTTATTTATTATAGGCTTTACTATATAGTCTATTTTTGAATCTTAAATATAGGGCTGTTTAAAAAAATGAATTTGGTTAAAAAGGAATTATTAAAAGGGGAAAATAGGTTATTTTGGAAAGTAATAACTTAAAAATTAAGGAAAGTTTTGTTTTAAGTTTTTATATAAGTAACCGGTGAATACTTTCATCATTGACCAGTAGATAAAAAGGGTTTATACTTATTATATGGAATTTAAACTGAAATCGCCTTTTACACCAAAAGGAGACCAGCCCAAGGCAATAAAGGAGTTATCTGAAGGGATAAAGAATGGCGAAAAATTTCTATGTCTTTTAGGTGTTACTGGTAGCGGTAAAACCTTTACTATTGCTAATGTTATTCAGGAAGTTCAAAAACCGACAATTATTATCTCACATAATAAAACCTTGGCTGCCCAATTGTATGGTGAATTTAAACAGTTCTTTCCCGAAAATGCGGTTGAATATTTTATCTCCTATTATGACTATTATCAACCAGAGGCTTATGTACCGGAATTAGATTTATATATTGAAAAAGATGCCTCAATAAATGAAGAGATAGAAAGATTAAGACTATCTACTACCTCTTCGCTAATTGAAAGAAGAGATGTGATCGTTGTGGCTTCGGTCTCTTGTATTTATAATTTAGGTGAACCATGGGAATTTAAAGAATCAATATTTCCAATAAATTTAAATAAGAAAATAAGTAGAGATGAGTTAATTGAGAAATTAGTCGATTTGCAATATTCCCGAAATGATATCGAGTTAAAAAGATGCTGTTTTCGAGTACGAGGGGATATTGTGGAAGTTCATCCTTCCCATAAAGATTTTGGAATAAGATTTGAATTTTATTATAATACTTTGGATAAAATTACCATTTTCGATTTATTAACAAATGAGAAGATAGAAGAGAAGGAGATGGTTGTTATCTATCCGGCAAAATATTTTACCACAAATAAAAGCCGTATTGAAAGGGCAGTTGAGTCAATTGAGGAAGAACTGAAAGAAAGGGTTGCCGAATTAAAGGCGATGGGCAAATTGTTAGAGGCACAAAGATTGGAACAAAGAACCCGTTTTGATATTGAGATGCTTTTGGAGTTTGGTTATTGTCCAGGAATTGAGAACTATTCAAGGCATCTTTTATTTAAAAAACCTGGTGAAAGACCCTATTGCCTTTTAGATTATTTTCCGAAGGATTATTTAATGGTGATTGATGAGAGCCATATCACCATACCGCAGATTTATGGAATGTATCGGGGTGACCGCTCAAGAAAGGAGGTTTTGGTAGAATATGGCTTTCGGTTACCTTCTTGTTTAGATAACCGACCATTAAAATTTGATGAGTTTGAAAGTTTAATCAATCAAGTTATTTTTACTTCCGCTACTCCTGGTGATTATGAATTAAAGAAAGTAAAAGCAAGGGTTGTTGAACAGATTGTTCGTCCTACCGGACTTGTTGACCCAAAGATGATTATTAGACCAACCGAAAATCAGATAGATGATATGATAAATGAGATTAGAAAGAGGGTAAAGAGAAAAGAAAGGGTATTGGTGACAACCTTAACAAAAAGAATGGCAGAAGATTTGGCAGATTATTTGAAAGAACTTGGTTTTAAGGTTAATTATTTGCATTCAGAAATTGACCCAATAGAGAGAGTGGAGATTCTGCGGAATTTAAGATTGGGAAATTATGATGTTTTGGTTGGAATAAATCTTTTAAGGGAAGGATTAGATTTACCAGAAGTTTCTCTTGTCTGTATTTTAGATGCTGATAAGACAGGTTTTTTAAGGGATGCCCGTTCTTTGATTCAGATTGCCGGTCGGGCATCAAGAAATGTGCGGGGTGAAGTTATTTTATACGCCGATAATATTACCGAGGCAATAAAAGAGGCATTAAAAGAGGCAGAAAGAAGAAGAAGAATTCAATTGGAATATAATAAGAAACATGGTATAAAACCAGAAAGTATTAAAAAGACCGTTCAACAGGTTTTATTAACAACTGTTGTCGCCGATGCCAAGGAAGAAGAATATAAGATTGATGAGATAATGGATAGCGATGATAAATTAGAAATTATTGAGAAATTGACAATTGAGATGAAAAAGGCAGCCGAGAATTTAGAATTTGAAAGGGCTGCTTTTTTGAGAGATAAGATTAGGCAACTTAAAGATGAATTAACAATTGAAACCTTAAAAAACCAAAGAAAAAGGAGAAGAAAATAATTAAATGCTTTTAAAAGAAATTAATAAATTGAGAAGAAAAATTTTTCTTTCCCATTTTTTTATTCTATTATTCTCTTTCCTTTCCCTAATTATTTTTCTTTTCCTTACTTTAATAACCAATTTTTTAATCTTTGAAGGTATTTATTTAATTATCTTTTTCTTTTTTTTTATTTTATTTATTTTTTCTTTCTATCTTTTTATCAAAAGAAAGAATTATTTCCCCTTTTTTAAGGATTATTCCCTAATCAAAATTGCCCAAATCCTTGATGAAAATTTTGATGCTTTAAATAAAGAATTGACACCGGCGGTTTCCTTTCTAAGGAATTATAAAAAATATCAAGAAAGCAAAGAAAGATATTCCCTTTCTTTAATTAATTGGGCAATAAAAGAGGGAGAAAAAAGGTTTCAGGAGAATTATTCTTTTATCAAGAAAAATTTATTTAAAAAATTGGGGATTGATAAGAGATTAAAAGAGAATTTTATTATCTTTTCTATTTCTTTAATCATCTTTTTTTTATATTTCATAATTTTTCCCGTTCCTTTTAAGATAGGTTTTTATTCTGTTTTTAACAAAAATAAATTGCCCATCCAATTTGAGATTGAGCCAAAAAATCTTTTTGTCAAAAAGGGTGAAGCAGTAGAGATAAAATTGAAATTGATTTCGCCTTTTAAATTTAAAAAGGTTAATTTTGTCTATGGTGGGGACTTTAAGAGAAAAACAGCATTAAAATTAGTGAAGGATTCAGCGAAGGTGATAATTGTTCCCAAAGAAGAATTAACTTATTATTTCGAAATTCTAAATCTGAAATCACCAGTTTATCAAATCAGTTTTTCCCCAACGAGGGAATTAACATTATTATCCTTAAAAGTTATTCCTCCTTCTTATACGCAACTTTCACCAACTGAATATTCTTTTCCAAAAGAGATTTCGGCAATACTTGGTTCGAATGTAATTTTAAAAGCGAAACCCTATTTTAATCAAGTATTAACGGAAAAGAGAATAATTAGTGAAAACCAAGATTCTTGTTTTTTCTCGCTGTTAGAGGAGGCGGAGAGGACTTTAATGGTTATTTTTAATAGCGAAACAACAAGTATTGGGATAAACTATTTAGCCGATGAATATCCTTATATTACCTTTCTTTTCCCTAATAAAGATATTGACCTTCCCGAAAATATGAAGGTTCCTTTAAGAATTTATCTTTTAGACGATTTTCAAGTTAAAGAGGCAAGGATTTACGGAATAAAAGATAGTGACACTTTTTTGGTTAAAAAATTTAGCATTGATAAAAAAAGTGATTCGGTTGATTTTTGGTGGGATTTAACGGATCTAAACCTCCTGCCGGGGAAAGAGGTTCTTTATTATGCTGTTTGTTATGATAACGATATTATTAAAGGTCCAAAATCTTCAAAAACCAATATTTATAAAATAAAATTTCCAACAATCGAAGAGATATTTACCAAGACAACCGAAAGGATAGAAGAAGTATATTCTGAAGTAGGTAAAGAAAAAAGTGATTTGACAGAGATGTTAAAAGAGGTGGAGAAATTGGAAAAATCCTTTAAGGAAAAAAGAGAAATCTCTTATGAAGAAAAGAGAACCTTGGGTAATATTTTAGATAAAAATAAAGAATTAATAAGTAAATTTTCGGAATTTAGAAAAGAGGTTGAAGAGTTATTAAAAGAATTGAAAGAATATCCGTTGTTTGATCAGGCCACTTTGAGTAAACTTATGGAACTGTTTCGGATACTTGATGAAATGATCCCTAAGGAATTGAAGGAGAGATTATTAAAACTGAGAGAGGAATTAGAAAAATCAAAGAATTGGCGTGAGTATCTTTCCCAATTAAAAATAAGTAGTGAAGAGTTAAAAAAAATAATGGAGCGAGCAGAGAATCTTTTGAAGAATTTATTAAACTCGGCTAAATTAAAAGAATGGGAAAAGAAGTTCAATGAATTGGCAAGATTACAAGAAGAGATTGAAAAGGATATAAATAAACTGCCTATTGAGGAACAAAAAGATTTAGAAAAGGCAATAGAAAATTTAGAAAAAGAGATAAAAGAATACCAATTTGAAGATAAGGATTATCAAGAATTTCAAAAAAAGTTAAAAGAACTTATAGAAAAATTGGATTTAAAAGAAAGGGCAAGGCAGATTGCTCAGGAAATGGAAAGAAAAAACCTGTTTTCAGCAAAAAGGATGTCCTCGGCTTTAAGGAAGGATTTAAAAAATTTGGCAGACCGTTTAAAGGATTTTCAGAAGAGTATAAGTGAGAAAAATAAAGAAAAGATTTTTAATAACCTTTTGAAAATTGGCTTGGCACTGAATGATTTAAGTAAAGAAAGTAAAAATCTGATAAATTTTTATATAAAAGATGAAGATAGTGAGAAGGATTTTGGTAAGAAAATAAGTCTCCTTTATAATAGTATAAAATTACTTTCTGATTCTTTGCTTTCTTTAAGCAATCAATCTTTAATTATTTCGCCTAAGTTGGCTCAGGGGTTAATCAAAAGCATTTCGGATTTAGAAAGGATCAGCAGATTTATTGCCGAAAAGAATTTCAATTATGCCAAAAATATTTTAGGGAATGTGAAATTAAATATTGATAAAACTATTTTGAATATTATCTATCTTTTAAACCAGCGAACAAAGGGGGGCGGTGGAATAGAAGAGTTTTTAAATGCTCTGCAGCAAGCAAGTGAAATGCTTGGCGAAATGTTGTCGGAGATGGGCGGTTTTCCAATACCGATGCCGATGGGTGGAATGGATTTACAAAAGTTACAAGAGATGGCGAACAAATTAAGTTCCCTAAGAAAAATATTAGAAAATGCTTTAAAAAGTCTTTCTTCGGAACCAGGGTTAACCAGTAGTATGGAAGGAATTTTAGAAGAAATGAAAAAAATTGAAGAAGATTTAAGTAAATTAAATATTAGAAGGGAATTGATTGAAAGAACTGCTGGAATCTATCGGCGATTGTTAGATGTAGAAAGGAGCATAAGAAAAAAGGAAAAGGAAGAGGAGTACGAAGCGGAAGTAGGTAAAGAGTATGAGATAAAAGAAAAAATTTTATTACCCCAAGATTATGGCGAACGAAAAAAATATCTCCAAGAAGAACTTTTAAAGATTTTAAAAGAAGATTTTCCCCAGGAATATTACCCCTTGATTAAAGAATATTTTTATAAATTGTTAGAAGAATGAAAGGATTAATTTTATTGGTTTTTATTTTAAGTGATAATTGGCAGACAAGATTATTAAAGGAGGGTTTTAAAGATTCCCTTTATTTAGAATATAAAGAAATGAGCTTCAGAGAAAAAAGATATAAGGAACTTAAAAATCTTTCATTAGAACTTTTAAAAAAATATCCTCGAGAAATTCTTCTTTTACTTACCTTAGGAGAGATTGAAATTATTAATAAAAATTTTAAAGCTGGTTATTCCTATTGGGAACAGGCTTTAGGAATATCAAAAGAAAGTGCCTTTTTCGTTCGGCAATTATTAGATAAATATAAAATAGAGTTAATAGATAAAAATTACCCCTTTTTGAGCCTTCTTTCTCTAATGAAGAAAAACGATCTAAAAAAAGCAAAAGAATTTTCCAATTTTTTACCGCAAGGCGAATTAAAAACTTATTATCAAATATTGTTAATCGGTTATTTGGGTTTTAACGACTCAGTTCTTTTTAATATATTTAATTTTCTCAGCCTTTTTGAGAAGAGCCCCTTAAAGGAGGAAGTTCAAGAATTGGGTTTACTTTTGAGTAGTGGTAAAGATATAAAAAATTATTTTTATTCTTTAATTCTTTTAACAATGGGTGAAAAAGAAAAAGCGGTTAATATTTTAAAGAAAATTAATGAGGACTATTCTCTTATTAAGTTGGCTGAGGTTTATCAAAAAGAAAACAAAATCCAATTGGCAATTAGTGCCTTGGAGAATGCTTTAAAAACGGATAATGACTTTTTTCGTGCCAAAGCACAATATTACCTTGCTTCTCTTCTTTTAGAAAAAGAAGAGAGTCGAGCAATTTTCCTATTAGAAGATATTGTTTTTAATCATCCTTTAACACCCTATACTTTCTATTCACGGGAATTACTTAATAAATTAAAAATAAAGGGCGTTAGGTAATTAATAGAAGACAACTTTGCTGTTTTCTTTTAAGGAATGAAAAAGAACCTTCATATCTTCTAAAGAAAAAATTATTGCGTTAAAATCAATCAAATCTTTTGGCAATTCTTCGGCAAAAGGACCACAAATTACTAAGTTTTCTCCTAAAGAAAGAAGATAAGGTGAAAAACTGTTTTTAATTATTCTCTCTTCCTCTTTGGGTGGTCTCTTTCCTAAAAGTCCGTAGTAATGCTCCGGTATTGTAAAATAGGTGGTTTCTTGCTTTGCAACAATTTGTAAAATTCCCATTGGTAAGGCAAAATCTCCCTGAAGGAAAAGATCAAAATTCATTCTTCTTAGTGTTTTATCTTCAATTTTTAAATAGGCCAGTTTATTTTTTCTATCGATTTCCAGAAAAAATTCTTTTAGTTCTCCTAAACTCCTCTTTAAATTTTGTAAACTAATTTCTTGCTCAGTTTCCTTTAATTCCTTCTCCAAACTATCCTTTAGAAAAATTAGCTCTTTTAATTCATTTTCTCGATTGTTAATTTCTAAAAACACAGTCTTTTTTATTACACTTTCGCTTAATCGCACAAAGGAGATAATAAAAATAAATAGTGAGATATCAAACAACCTTTTCATTTTCCGTAAATATAAACTTTGGCACCAATTTTTAATGAATCATAAAGCATCTTAATTCCTTCTTTTTCCACGCGAATACAACCATGGGAAACAGGGATTCCTAAGAGATGCTCATGAGGTGTTCCGTGGATTAAAATTCCACCCCCTAAATCTAAGGCGTAATCCCCAAGGATTCCTCTCACTCTTCTTAAAGGCGAATCACTTGGTGGAATAGGTTTCTTTTCTTCAATAAATGCCCAATCTGGTTTATACCAAACAGGATTCTTAATCTTTCTCAAAACCTTTAAAACCCCTTTAGGGGTAACAAATTGCCATTTTTTGCCGAAAGGGGCTACTAAAATTTTTCCTGAGCCACTTGAAATTTTAAATTCTCCAACAATTTTTTCTCCTTTTTTTAGATAAAGAACTTGAGAAAAGAGGTCAACCACACAATAATATTCGTCATTATTACTTTCCTTTTTGAAGGAAGTCAGTTCTTCTTTTTTCTGCCTTAAGAGTTTACGTTTTTTTTCAATAATTTTCTGGTAATTTCTTATTTCTTTTCTCAAATAATTTATTTTTTTAACATTATTAAAAACATCAAATCTTATCGTTTCATTAAAGGGATAAACAACTTCACTTAAAAAGAAGAAAAGAAAACTTAAAAAGACAAAAAGGAACACCCAAATTATTTTCATTTTATTATAAATTATAAAAAAACCAATAAGTTTGTCAATTACAAATTGACTTTATCAATAATTTTATTAAAATTTTAAATATGTCGGAGAATGAAAAACACCAAATAAATATTGAAATTGGTGAGAAAGAAGCAGAAGGGGTTTACAGCAATTTTTTCTTAATTGCCCATTCGCCTCATGAATTTATTATTGATTTTGCTCGAATGCTTCCGGGATTACCAAAGGCAAAAGTTTTTGCCCGAGTGATTTTGACGCCGGCTCACGCGAAATTATTACTCTCTGCTTTAGAGGAGAATATTAAAAAATACGAAAGCCAATTTGGTGAAATCAAACAGCATAGGCAAGAGAAAAAACCTTTTGGATTTTAAAAATCAGCCAGTTATTGTTAAAGCGGTTGAATTAGCCCGAGAAATTAATATTAAAATTTTTTTAGTAGGAGGACCTTTAAGAGATATTTTTTTGAAGAAGAAAGTGATTGATTTTGATTTTGCAATTAATGGTGATGTGAAGAAATTTGGCAAAATGTTAGCCGAAAGATTAAAAGGCGAGTTTGTTTTCCATCCTCAATTTTTAACGGGAAAAATAATTTATAATTCTAATTGTTTAGATATTGCTCATTTAAGAGATGAGATTTATGAAAGACCAGGCGCTTTGCCAAAGGTGATTCCTGTAGACGATATTTTTGTTGATTTAAAAAGAAGAGATTTTACAATAAATGCTTTTGCTTATGATTTATTGGAAGATAAAATCATTGATCCCTTTTTTGGTATCAATGATTTAAAAGCTAAAATAATAAGAGTTTTACATGAAAAAAGTTTTGTTGATGACCCAACAAGAATTTTTCGAGCAATAAGGTTCGCTAAGCGATTTAATTTTCAAATTGAGAGAAAAACGTTAAATTTATTAAAAAAAGCGGTTAAAGAAAGTTATCTGAATGTTGTTT
Organism: candidate division WOR-3 bacterium; assembly: GCA_039801725.1. NCBI lineage: Bacteria > Pseudomonadati > Caldifarciminota > Caldifarciminota bacterium. The sequence continues at coordinate 43,981 of JBDRVE010000005.1, forward strand.
CTTATCAAAGAATTTTTCACGAATTAAATTTAATTCTCAAAGAAAAAAAATTTGATAAAATGATTCTTTCCCTTTCGCAGTTAGGCATTCTAAAAAAAATTTTTGGGAAATCTTTAAGTTACCAGGAGATTAAAGAATTGAAAAAATTAAAGAATTTTAAAATACCGATAGAATGGATTTTTATTTATTTTCTCCATCTTTTAAATTTTGAAGAACTGAAAATATTAAAAAAAGAAGAAATGAAAGTTATTAAAGAACTAAATTATTTTAAACAGATAAAGAGAAGGTTATCAAAAACAAATAAGAACTCAAAAATTTATCAATTATTATCCTGGCTCTCTTCACCAACCTTAAAAATTATATATGCTTTGGAATCTTCCTTAAGAAAAAAAATCCAAATTTATAAAAAAATTAAAACCGTAGAACCTTTGATTGATGGAAAGGAATTAAAGAAATTGCTTGCGATCGGAACAATTAGGAATTTAAAAGAAAAGGATTTTTCTAAGGTTTTATTACATTTAAAATTAAAAAAGATCGATGGGAAATTGAAAAATAGAGAAGATGAAATTAGGGAGATTATAAAATGGACGCAAAAACATTAATTATTTCGGCACCAGCCATTCTTTTTGGTCTTTCTTTTCATGAGTTTATGCATGCTTATGTTGCTTATAGACTGGGCGATCCAACTGCCAAATTAGCTGGTCGTTTAACTTTGAACCCTTTAAAACATTTGGATCTTATCGGCACGATTGCTCTTTTCTTTTTTCGTATCGGTTGGGCAAAACCAGTTCCAATTAATCCTTATAATTTTGTTGATATCAAAAGAGGAGTAATTTTAACTTCCTTAGCCGGCCCGATGGCAAATTTTTTTTCCGCTATGGTTTTTGGTATTTTTTATCGGTTAATTAACCCCACTTCGCTTTTTTTAGATTTACTCCTCAGAAGTTTTGTTATTTATAATTTAATTCTTGCATTTTTTAATCTTTTGCCAATTCCGCCACTTGACGGTTCAAAAATTTTTATGTATATTTTACCTTATAAATATCGGGAACACTATATGGAAATAGAAGGCTATGGATTTTATATTCTTATTAGTTTAATTTTTCTTGGTTCTTTGATCGGTGTCCCAATCCTTTGGAGAGTTATTTCGCCTTTTATTAACTTTTTTTATCAAATTTTTACAGGAATGGAAATATGAAAAATAGTAATCGGAAAATCAATAAAGAAAAGAGACCTTATTTTATAACTGTTCTATTGTTTCTTTTTAGTTTGTATTTATTTTTGAGCATCCTCTCTTTCTATTTTTTTAATGGTAACATAAAAGAGAAAAATTTTTGTGGAGTTATTGGTTATTATTTTTCGGAATTTTTCTTAAAAATCTTTGGTCTTCTTTCTTTTCCAATAATTTTTATCCTTTTTCTTATAGGTTTTGCAATTTCTTTTAGAAGAAGGGAATATAGAAATAGATTGATAAAAATTATAATATTTACCTTTATTTTTAGTTTAATTGTTCTTCAATATTTCACTTTAACTTTGGGAAGAATAGATTATTATCTTTCGGGAATAAATTGGGAACTTAGCAACATTTTGGTAAGTCTTTTTGGAGTAGTTGGAAGTTACATTTTAATTTTGGGAATTTTTTTAATTCTCATAATTATGTTAACCGGTGAAAAGTTTCTGTCTTATTCAAAATTCCTTATTTCTCAATTTATCAGATTGATCAGGTTAATCTTTAAAAAGATTAAAATTAAAAGAGTTTCTGTTGTAAAGAAAGAAAATTTAAAAATAAAGGAAACTGAAATTTCGAAGATAAAAGAAAGCGAAAAGGTTATGATAGAAGAAACATCAGTAAAGAAAGAAGATAAAATTTTAAAAGAGCGGAAAAGGGAAAAGATAATTATAAAAGACGAATTCCAAAGAGAGTTTTTATCACTGCTAGCATCGCCAAAGGAAGAACAGGGAAAGAATGAAAAAGAATTGAAGGAAGAAGCAGAAATTTTGTTAAACAAATTAAAGGAATTTGGAATTACGGGGAATATTGTTTCTTATGTTACCGGACCGGTGATTACCCGTTTTGAATTTCAACCGGCACCGGGAATAAAAATTCAAAAAATTGAAAGTCTGGCCGATGATTTGGCTCTTTCTTTGAAGGCAGAAAGAATAAGAATTCTCGCTCCTATTCCTGGAAAATCGGCAGTAGGTATTGAAATTCCTAATAAGAAAAGAAGAACTGTATATTTAAAAGAAGTATTATCTTCCCAAGGTTTTCAAGAATCTGTGAGTGCTTTAACTTTTGCTTTAGGGGAGACTATTACTGGTGAACCTTATTTTGCTGATTTAAGAGAGATGCCCCATATTCTGATTGCTGGGACAACTGGTTCAGGCAAAAGTGTGTGTATTAATTGTATAATTTCTTCTATTATCTTTAACTCTGATTATCATGATGTCCGATTTTTAACAATAGATCCTAAACAATTAGAATTACCAATTTATGATCCGATTCCTCACCTTCTTTCACCAACTACTACTGATCCTAAAATGGCGCTTGAACAACTAGACCGAGTAATTTTAATTATGGAAGAAAGATACGGTGAGTTTGCTCGTTTGGGAGTTAGAGATATTGAAGGTTTTAATCAAAAAGCCGAGGAACTTTCTTTACCTAAAAAACCTTATATTGTGGTGATAATTGATGAGTTAGCTGATTTAATGTTACGGGCACCAGTAGAAATTGAACAGAAAATTACGCGATTAGCCCAAATGTCAAGGGCGGTAGGAATTCATTTAATTTTGGCAACCCAAAGGCCTTCAGTGGATGTGATTACCGGGTTAATAAAAGCTAATTTCCCTTGCCGGATCGCTTTCCAGGTAGCCTCAAAAACCGATTCACGAACAATTTTAGATATGAACGGTGCCGAAAGTTTGTTGGGAAAAGGAGATATGCTTTTTTTGCCACCAGGAAAGGGAGATCCGATAAGATTGCACGGCGCTTTTCTTTCGGCCGAGGAGGCTAAAAAAATAGTTAACTTATGGACAAGAAGATATTTAGAAGAATTACTTTCACCTTTTTTTGATAATCCTGAAGAAAAAGCAGAGGAAATTATTAGGAAAGAAGCCTTGGATATTTTAATAAACAAAGAAAAGGCAAGTATTGAAGAAGAAAGAAAAAAATTAGAAAAAATTGTGGGAGAAGAAGTATTAGAAAAATTGTTAGAAATTCCTTATCACCAACCATTACCCGAAGAAGAGGCGATTGAAAAGAAAAAAGAAAAAAAATTGGCCGGAAGATTACGCGAATTGGATGAGTTGTTCTTTGAGGCAGCAAAAATTGTGTTTATGGCTCGCGAAGCCTCTGTTTCTATGTTACAGAGAAAGTTGGATATTGGTTGGGCAAGAGCGGGGAGAATTATTGACCAGTTGGAACAGGCGGGCATTGTTGGACCTTTTGTTGGTTCAAAATCAAGAAGGGTGTTAGTAGAGACCGAAGAAGAATTAAATAAAATTTTAAATTCTTTAAGGAATAGTCTAAAATGAGAAGAGAAATAATGAATGAAATTATTAGAAAAATTCTCTTAATTGTGCCGACGAAAAATTTAGCAACCGTTAAAGACTTTATTGACGATTTGCCACAAGCAAAAATTACTATGGAAACCCCTAAGAAATTTCAGGTTAATGAGTTTATCATTGGTTTTTACCAATATGAAGACATTATTACTAAAGAAAAATTATTAGAAATTTGGATTAACTATCCCAATGAACCAATAGGTTATGTTCGTTTAGATCCTGATTGGAAAGAAGGTTTAAAAGAAAAAGAGGAACATCGCTGGGAGATCACCCGTGCCTATATCCGGCCGAAATTTCGTGGCCAAGGTTTTTCTCGGCTATTATGCGAAATAGGTATTGAGTTAGCGAAAGCTAATAATGCCTATTCGGTAGTTGGTTATCCGCGGCACGTAGCAATGTTGATTACCTTTTTGGACTATGGTTTTAAAACCCAAGCCGGTACAATTGATGTTACTTTGCATCGAATATTACGACAAGGAAGAAAATGGTATCCCCACGATCCTTCGCAAAGAAGACTTTATTATGCTTCAGAATTTCGTCCCTTTATTCAAGAAGGCAGTTTTATAATGGAAAAAGTATTAAGAAAGAAGAAGTGGTGGCAATTTTTGTTTGAGAAAATTTAAAGATTTTTTTGACATTCCGGACAATGGGGAGCGATAGGGATTGATAATATTAAAGTATCATAAATTAAAGGAAGAATGTTTATTTGAGATGTATAATATTCTTGGGATGCTTCTTCTTTATTTATTTCTTTTTCTAATGGGAGGCGCTCTTTTTTAAACTCCTTTAAATATACACAATAAACTTTCTCATTAAGGTTTAAAGTAAATTCTTTACTGCATAAGGCGCAAATAAGATTAATAGCAAATAGCATATTTCCATCGGCAATCACTTTGTCGCCGCTTTTAAAAAGATTAAGATTCAATTTTATTGTTGGACCAAAACCTAAAAAACAGGCAAGATAGATTAACATTTTTTTATTTTTCGTTCTTTTTAAATTTGGTTTTTCACCCTCGTAATAAGAAAGAACTTCATTCGGTGAAAATTCCATTTCAATTTTGTTATCTCCTTCTTTTAAATTACCAACAATAAAAATAAATCTCTTATCAACTTTTTTCATTTTATCTCTTTCAATAATTTTTCAATTATATAATCAGCCGTAATACCATCGGCTTCAGCCGCAAAGTTTAAGACAATTCGGTGTCTTAATACTAAGGGTGCCATTTCTTTAATATCGTCAATAGTCGGTGTTGGTCGGCCATCTAAAATTGCTTTTCCTTTTGCTCCCAACACAAGATATTGAGATGCCCGAACCGAAGCCCCCCAACTTACATAATCTTTAATAATTTTATAACTATTTTCTTGGGGTCTTGTTGCCCTTACTAATCCAACCGCATAATCTAAAATTTCTTCCGCAACCGGAACTTTTCTTAAAAGAGATTGTAGTTCTAATATTTCTTTAGCCGAAAGTATCGGTTTAATCTGGGGATTATAAGCCGAAGTGGTTGTTTTTACAATCTCTTTTTCTTCTTCTTTTGATGGATAAGTGATATTTATAGAAAACATAAATCTATCTAATTGGGCTTCGGGTAAAGGATAAGTTCCTTCCATTTCGATTGGATTTTGAGTAGCTAAAACTAAAAAAGGTTGGGGCAAGGGATAAGTCTCGTTACCAACAGTTACTTTATATTCTTGCATTGCTTGTAATAAAGCAGCTTGGGTTTTTGGCGGTGTTCGGTTTATTTCGTCAGCAAGAATAATATTAGCAAATATTGGACCTTTGACAAAGCGAAATTCCCTTTTACCTGTTGCCTTATCTTCCTCAATTATCTCTGTTCCCGTTATATCAGAAGGCATCAAATCGGGTGTAAATTGAATTCTCTTAAAAGAAAGATTTAACACCTGCGCTAATGTATTTACAATTAGAGTTTTGGCTAATCCCGGAACACCAATAATTAAAGCATGACCGTTAGCAATCAGAGTAATTAAAATTTTTTCTATTACCTCTTCTTGACCAACAATAACTTTTTTTAACTCATTCTCTATCGCCCTTTTTGCCTCTCTTAATTTTAAAATTATCTCTTCGCTTTCCATAATAAATTTTAAATAAATTGATAATAAAGTCAATTTTAATTAGAATAAAATTTGGTTGAATTAATTTTAAAAGTAATAATTATTAGTATTTCTGGTGCTTTAGCACCCGGACCTTTAACTGTCGCTACTGCCTCCTGGGGAGTAAAAAGAGGTTGGAAAGCCGGTTTAGAAATAAGTCTGGGGCATACTTTTGTTGAATTTCCGATAGTTTTATTGATTGGTTTGGGTTTAATGAATTTTCTGAAATCAGAAAAGTTTTATTTCTATTTAGGAATTTTGGGAAGTCTCTTTCTTTTTCTCTTTGGAATTTTAACTATTAAAGATGCACTTATTTATAAACCACCTTTAATTGTTAAAGAAAAATCCTCTCTCCCATTATTAACCGGTATCGCTTTATCCTTTTTCAATCCTTATTTTCTTATTTGGTGGTTAGGAATCGGAACACCGTTAATTTACGAGGCAATAAAAAAGAGCGGTTTTATTGGTCTTTCTGTTTTATATATCTTTCATGTTTCTTTAGATTATTTTTGGCTTATCTTTATTGCTACTTTATCTTCTTTTGCCAAAAAGAAAATTTATCGTTATCTTCTTTTTATTTTAGGGATTATAATAATTTACTTTGGTATTAAAATGCTTTTTATTTTATTCTGAAATATCAAAACCAAAAACTTTATGATTTTTCAATATTGATCTTTAATTATTATACTTTTAAATATTGGATACTATACTATCTCTTATACAGTACCCTTCTCAAAAGAAAATAAAGCCCTCCTGTTTTATTAATGTAGGTTTTAGAAAGTATATAAAAGGAATATTTATTTAGTTATTAAATAAAGAAAATCAAAAACTTTAAGCACCTCCAGTTTAGGTTTATTTTTCAACAACTCCTTCTTAACTAAAATTCCAAAATCTAATTCTCTTTTTATCCTATAATACCGGTATTTTAATTCCCAATAATCTAAGCCCATTATCTTTAAGTTATTCATACCATATTTGGATTTATTACCATAAATAATCATAATCTCTTCCTTTTTATCTATTCTCCCCATATATATAATACGGAAGAGTACCCTAAAAGGTTACCACTTTTTTTTATTTATCTAACATCTCTTAATGTCTATTCTTTCTTATTGACATTTAGAATAACTTTGTTATACTCAAAAGTTATGACTAAAAAGGAGGAAGTATGAAGAAGACATTACTTTTTTCTTTAATTGGTTTATTTTTAGTTTCTACCTTTTTCGGTTGCGGTGCGATGATCACGATGGGCGGTGGTGGTGTGCTTTATCAAGATACCAAAATGCCACTCCCTTATGCTAGTTATTATGCCCAAGGAACCGATTCTTACTCAAAAGTAGGCGAGGCTTCTTGTACTTCCATTTTAGGAATAATTGTTACCGGTGATGCGAGCATTAAAGCAGCAATGGAGAACGGAGGAATAAGAAAGATCCACCATATTGACTATCAAGTTACCAACATCTTAGGGATTATTGCCACATATAAAACAATCGTTTACGGCGAATAGTTAAATAAAAAGGAAGGGGGCGGTTTATTCCGCCCCCAATGTCTATAATGAGCATAATAATTTTGTCTTTTCTTTTTAATTTTTTTGATGCTAATAACCAATTTGGTTTAAAGGTTTTTCAATCGCTAATAAAAGAGAAACAAGTAAATACTTTTATTTCTCCTGTGAGTATTTTTGAAGCCTTATTGATGACCTATAATGGTGCTGATGGTAAGACAGCCGAAGCCTTTAAGAAATCTCTATTCTTAGAAGATTTAAAATTAGATAGTATTAATAAAATTAATCAGAAATTATTAAGAAATCTAAAAAAAGAAAAAGGTATTGAATTAAAAATTGCTAATGGTTTATTTGGTAGAAAAGGGATTAGATTTAAAAAGGATTTTTTAAAGATAAATAAAGATTATTATTATGCAGAAATAAGAAGTTTAGATTTTAATAATCCAAAAGCCATAAAAATAATTAATAATTGGGTTAAGGAAAATACTAAAGGAAAAGTAGAGAAAATAATTGATAAAATAGATGCAATGGCGGTTTTATATTTAATAAATGCGATTTATTTTAAAGGGTTATGGGAAGAGAAATTTGATAAGAAAAATAATTTTGAAGGTGATTTTAATTTAGTTGATGGAAGAAAAAAGAAAGTTTTATTTATGAGAAGAGATGGCGATTTTCTATATTATGAAAATGGAAAATTACAAGCAATTTATCTTCCTTATATTTCAAAAAAATTTGGTTTTTATATCTTTTTACCGAAAGAAGGATATTCTATTACTCAATTTATTAATGATTTAAATTATAATGATGTAAAAAACTATTTAAATTCTCTTTCTAAAAAAGAAGGCGAGATAATTTTACCGAAATTTAAAATTGAGTATGAGAAAAGTTTAAACGAGGTTTTAAAGGAACTTAATTTAAGTATTGCTTTCAATCCTTATGAGGCAGATTTCTCTAAAATGGCTAATGTAAAACCTTATAATCTATTTATTTCCGAAGTGAAACATAAAAGTTATTTAGATGTATCAGAAGAGGGGACCGAGGCAGCAGCAGTAACTTCCGTAGAGGTTGCCTTAACGGCAGTAAGAGAAAGATTTAAGATGTTATGTGATAGACCTTTCTTATTTTTAATTACTGAAAAAGAAAGTAATTTAATACTTTTTATTGGTGTTCTTTTTGAGCCCTAATTTTAAAAATTTATTTGATAGATTAAAATCCCTTCGTCCCTTGTGCCAACATAAATTTGATAATTTTTATCAACAAATACTGTCCGACAATCACTAAATTTTATCTCCGATAATATTTTTAAATAATCAGGTTCGCTAATAATTTTATAAACTTTTAAACCACCAGAACCACAGGCAGCAAATAATAATGAATCCTTTAAAAATAATTTTTTACAATAGCCACTTATTTCTCTCTCTTTTTTGAAAATTGGTCTTGAAGGGTCTTTTATATCAATAATACTTATTCCTCGACCATCAGCAACAAATAATAGCGAATCATTGCCAACTAAATCGCGGGCATTATTTGGTGTGTCAATTTTCGATAGAAAAGCAACGGTGTCTGCTAATTGATAAATATACACCCCTTCTTGTTCGCAAGCAAGAAAGATCAGATTATTAAAAGTGGCACATCCCCTTAAAGAGGAAGGAAAATAAATTTGGTTAATTAAATATAAAAAAGAGGTATCTTTTACATTTACTACTAAAAATTGTTTATCTGCGGCTACGACGACAATAGTATCATTTAAAATACTTAAATCATAAGCATAAGCAATAGGCCAAGATAAAGAATTTATTTCATAAATTGTATCAGGTAAAAAGTTGAGATTTAGAACACTTAGTTCCTTTTCTCCATAGGCTAAATAGAGAAGATTTCTTAAAGTATCAATTCCTAAACCGTAGAGAATATTTCTTCTATCAGAAAAAGATTTGATTTTGTCGTTTTCATTAAAAATCTCTAAACCAACTTGACTACCAGCAACCAAAAGATAATTATTATAAAAAAGAATATCATTAGGATAGCCTTCGGTCTTGAAAGATTTGAGGAAATTTAAAAATCTAATCCTAAATCTTCTTACCTCACTCCATTGGGAATAAATTGAATCTTTATCTAAATATCTCACTTTAAAGTAATAATTTCCTTCTTTTAATTCTTTTAATGTCAAACTATTTTCGGAGATAATGGTATCAATTATTGGTGTTTTAAAAGTATTGGTATCATCCAAGAGAAAATGGTAATTAATTGCATCGTTAATTTTTTCCCATTCCAAAATTATTGAAGAAAGGGGAGAAAAACTTTCATCAAAAGAAGGTTTAAAAATTTCTGGTGCTCTTTTTTCCCTTAAAGGATAGTGACAGAAAAGAAGGATAAGAAAAAGAAAATAAACTCTTTTCATAATTTACCCCCTTTGGTCAATTTTAAAGAAAAGATATTTTTTTGATAATTTTTAATATCCTCAAACTCTTCTTTATAAGGAATCTGACAAGTTCTTTTTTCAAAACTATACCCGAAAGTAATTGATAAATCTTTTTTAAGTTTTACTGGTATTTGAAAAGAGATAGAATATAGATAATCAACTCGGTTCTTATGGGTTAGATCAATTTTAGTTAAATAATTTCTTCTCTTTAATTCCAAAGTTAATATTAAATCAATAAATTCTCCTCTTCTTCTCAGTTTTAGTTCGTTACCGATTTGAAAATAAGAGATATCCGGTTCTTTTTCTTCTAATTTATTGATTGTCCAATTTCTTATTAAACTCAGATTATTAACTATTTGATAAATTACTTTTATATCTTTTTTATATCCGAAAGTGATAGAAAAAGAATTAGAATTGTAATATTTAAAATCTTCATTGTATAAGTCAATTTCGTTTTTTATTCCAATATTAAAATCTTCTAAATTAACTCTTAAAAAGAGAGAATGTTCGTTATAGAGACAAGGCTTTTGATAAAAATTGCGAAGATAATAATTGGGTAAAAAGGTATAACCAAAATTTAATTTAGAAAATTTTGTTGATATTTGATATTCTAAATAACTTTTCTTCCGATTTTGTAAAAAACCTTTGTATTCGGTTTGTAAAGCAAATAAAAGATTTTTTAGATAAAAATCTATTTTTAAACTGAAAGAGGTTATTAAATCGTCGGCAGTTTTATAATCTTTATCTTTTTTGCCTTTACTAAATAACTCCAAGTCTTTTTGAGAAAATTTGAAAATATTATCGTCATAAATAAAACCTTGTTGGAATTCAAAAGTATGGGCAAAGATAAAATTGGTTAATAAAAAAATAATAAGAAATTTAAAGTTTTCTTTTTTCATAAATTCTAATTTTACTTATTTTTTCATAAGGTTTAATATCAATTAAAATTTCTGCTTCTTCTTCATCAATATTTAAAAGAATTTTTTTTGTTGTATCCCTTAAAATAATTTCGCCATTTTTTATTATTTGATAACTTATATTAGTTTTTTCTTTTGTTAGAAATCGGATTTGAAATTGATTAGGACCGTTAAGTTTTATTTTTATTGGGGTTGTATCAATTTGAGAAATAACTTTTATTTCTTTAAATTCGCTCGGTTTTTTCAATTCTAATCTTATTGCTACTGTTTCTCTTTGGGCATCAAAAAGTAATAGTTGATATTCGTGGATTCCTGAAGGAACTTCCAAGTTGATTGAACGCCACTTTCCATAATGTCTTCCTTTTTTATCATAAGCCTGTTTTGAGATTTCAGTTGTAAAATGATAGATATATTCTTTATCATTGGTTTTTAAAAGGATTTTATAACTTCCGATATTGTGAAATTCTGGATGGTTTAAAGGTAAAAATAAAAGCCGGGTATAAATCTTTAAAATCTTTGGTCCTTTTACTTTGATTTTAATTGGTGTATCTTTTGTTAAAAGATAATATTCCTCTTCAATTGGTTTTAGAACCCGAATTTTAATAGTGGACGATTTTTTAACCTCTAAGGTTTCAGCAAAAATAAGAGCGAAAAATAAAAATATAAATATTAGAAATTTTTTCATACTCCCTCCTCATAAACTTCTTCTTTTTTTCTTGTTAAATAATATTCTAAATCATATTTGATAATCACATATAATAAGACAAGCAAAATAATCAAAAATAATGCTGTATAAAAAAGGGGATATCTTTTTTCGTAAAATAATCTACCTCTAAATAATTCTTCTTTAATTTCGTATTCTTCCTTTAAAATAAGAGGATTAGCAAAATGATAGAAAAAGGTTTTTTTATTTATTTCTTTAAAAGATAAATCATAAGAGATAGCAATAATTCCTTTGTAATGGCGGTTTTTTAATAAATCTCTTTTTAAGGAAATTTGTAGAGATTCATTTTCAGCAATAATTGGTTTTATATTATAATAATTAATCTTTTCTTTAATAAATTCTCTTGCTTCTTGAGATAATCCTTCGCCTAAATCGTTTTTTCCACCAAGCGAGGCATATTCACAAGTAAAGTCAAGGATTTTATTATCTTTAAGTATTTTTAAAATCTCTAAAAAGGTGAAATTTGGGTCATTAGCACCATAAGAGATTGAAGCCACTTGCAAGAAGACTATTGGTTTAATTTTTAAAATTTCTAATGCAGATAATAGGGAGATATTTAAAGCTGGGAAACTGCCATCTAAAAAAAGAATAACTGTATCATTTTCTTTCAATTTCTTATCTTTTAATACTTCAACAAATAGAGCAGCAAAATTTGGCGAAAGGGATGCTTGGGATAATGCTAAATTTGTTCTTTCATAAGTTAAAAGCGAATAAGGATGGAAAATCAAACCACTCTCTTTTGGGTCATTGATAATATCGATAGGAATCCCATAGTTTAACCTTGATTTTTTTACTATTTCCATTGCCTCTTTTGCTTTTTTTACCGCTTTAATCTTCTCTTCGTAATATTTGCTTTTTTCTTCTTTAACTGTGAAACTGAGGATAAGAAAGAGAATAACAGCCAACAGAGCGTAAATAATTATAATACTTTTTCCTACCTTACCAACTCTTTTTCTCATTTAAAAATAAAAACTTTTCCACTGTTAATTAAAATCAAAATAAGACGGGTAATCACACTACCTACCAAAGCAGTAGAAAAGGTTTCGATAATTCCTTGTCTTTGCGACCAATAGGCTAAGAGGCCAGGAATAACATAGCCAATAACTTCCCAATTTAACATTTGTTTTTGATAAGTTATTGGTGGAAATAGTTTAAATAGATAGCCAAAAAGATAACCTAAAATTACTGAAATTAAAAGCAATCTTCTTCCATAAAGGATTACATATTTAGAAAGGATAAGATTAATTAAATATACTAATAAGGCAATAAAAAAGGTTAAAATAATTTTAAAGGGATGATGAAGATTTAAAGCCAAATAGCCAGGTACGACAATTCCGCCAGCCGCTAAACCAATTGTTTCGGTCATAAAAAAACTTAGAAGCATTCCTAAACCAATACCTTCAATTATTACCATAAATTATAATCAATTTCTTTACCGTATTTTTGAAATTCTTTAACCAATCCTTCGCCGTAACCAACAATATTACCGGTAGCAAAAATTAACCATTTTTTGTTTTTACCTTTACTTTTTATAATCTCTGAGATTTGAGTAAAAACTTCTTTGGGTGCTTTTTTTTCTAAATCTAATATATTTTCTTTTTTTAGTTTTCTAATAAATGGTTTAGTTAAAAAACCAGTTGCCACATAATAATCAGCAATAAATTTACTATTAATTAAATCACCCAATTGTTCTGACCTTTCAATCCGATCTGCTCGACAGTTCATTAAAACAATTTTGTAATCGTAATTTATACTATTAAATTTATTCCAAAGATAAAAAATTGAATCTGGATCATTTGCCGCCATAGTGTTAACAAAATAAGCATAATTATCATCAATCTTTATCTCAAACACCCTTAAAACCCCTGGGTCGGGATTAATCCTTTTCATTCCCAAAAGGGCTTTATTTTTCTCACAACCTAAATATTCACATACTGCTAATGCTAAGGCGACATTTTCTTTATGTTCTAAATAAGAAAAACCTTTCATCATCTCATCATTTATACTATCTTTTTTTACATAAACTATTTTACAATTCCTTTCTTTCGCTTTCTCTTCAAATATCTTTAAATAATTTTCATCCTCAAAGATAAATAATACTCCATTTCTTGGGATTGTTCTTGCTAAATTTATTGCCACATCTTTTAAAGTAGGTCCCATAACATCCAAATGGTCATTTCTTACATTAGTAATAACCGTAATCTGGGGTTGAACAAGTTTCTCATTATAAATTGTTTGATATTCCGGAACTAATGCCATACATTCGGTAATGCTAAATTCTGGTTGTTCCTGAGATAACCTTTTAAAAATCTTTTTCTCTTCAATAATATTTGCTCTTCCTAATCTAATAATAGGAAATTCTTTATTATTAATTATCAATCTTGGTTTCGTACCAGTGGTTTTACAGGCAACTTTTTTATTATTTTCTAAAAGACCACCAGCAATTAATCGGCAAGTTGAAGATTTTCCTCTTGTACCATTAACTAAAATTCTTATTTTTATTTTTTCTAAGTTTCTTTGGTGAGTCTGATATTCCCAAAAAAGATAGAAAAGGAAAATAACCAGTAGAAAAAATAAAAAAATCATTGTTTAAATTATATCAAAAATTATGCCGTTTTTCAATTTTTTAAACTATTGATTTTTCAACAATCTTTTCTATAATTTATCAAAGGTGATTAAAAAATGGGAAAAATTTTTCTCACACTTAATTAATAGATGAATGAATAATTTTGTTAATGTTAATTTTTAAAGAAATAAAAACAAATTTTCCTGTTCCTTTAGCGGTTGGTAATTATTGGGTTTACAAGCACATTTTTTATTCCTATGATCCCCAAAATGATAGTATGGTTGAAGATAGTTCTTACGAAAAGGCATCAGTTTTAAGAAAAATAAATAAAATTAAGAATAAACAAGTGAATGGTTATCAAATAGCAGGTGGACCTTTACCAGGTATTTATTTTTATGAAGATGATTATCTGTGGTTGTATTCACAAGAGAAAAATTTTTATAAAACTTTTTCCAATAAAACCTAAATATCAGGATGAATGGGAGATGTACAGAACGGTTGAAAAGGCAGAAGAAGACTTAGATGGAGATGGAATAATTGATTCAACAGGTATTCTTTCAGTTGCCAAAATAATTAAAAAAGAAGAAAATTTATATGAAGTATTAATCTGGGAATATCAAAATTGGGAGTGGCATTCTCAAACAAAGGAATGGTTTGATTATACTTTTCCTGCCTGGGGAGGATTTACTGTTGAAATAGGAAAAGGAATAATTAAATATGAAGAACCAGTACGTAGGGGAATAGGAGATGAATGGATAATAAGAAAATATAAAATAAAAGATTGATTTTTGAAAATTCCTGTTTATAATTTCTACTTAAAAAGGAGGAAAGAATGAGAAGTTTATTAAAAGGTCTTTTAATTCTTACTTTAATTCTTATTATCTTTTGTCAAACAGGGGAAAAGAAATTGAAAATTGGGTTGATTGCTCCATTGACCGGTGATGTGAAGACGTTTGGTGAATCGGTAAAGAATGCCTTTTTATTGGCGATTGAAGAGGTTAATCAAAAAGGTGGCATTTTGGGCAAAAAGATTGAATATGTTATCTGCGATGATAAAAATGATCCAACGGAAGCAGCAAATGCGGCATATAAATTAATTAATCAAGATAAAGTAAACGCGATAATCGGCTCAGTGGCTTCTAAGGCATCAATTCCAGTTTCGGAGATCTGTGAACAAAGTAAGATTGTGATGATAACACCAACTTCTACCAATCCAAAGGTAACTGTAAAAGAAGATGGAACAAGAAAAAGATATATCTTTCGTGCCTGTTTTATTGATCCTTTTCAAGGAAAAGTAGCAGCCAGTTTTGCTTTAAACAATCTAAAGGCTAAAACCGCTGCTGTGCTTTATGATGTTGGTAACGATTATGTAAAAGGGCTTGCAGAATTCTTTAAAACTGCCTTTGAAGAAGGTGGTGGAAAAGTAGTACTTTTTGAATCTTATCAAAAAGATGATGTCGATTTTTCTGCCCTTTTAACAAAAGTAAAACAATCAAATCCTGATATACTCTTTTTACCTGATTATTATACGAAGGTTGGCTTGATTGCTAAGCAGGCAAGACAATTAGGTATAACTTCTACTTTGATGGGTGGTGATGGTTGGGATTCGCCGGAACTTTCCAAAATTGCTGGTGAGGCGATTGAAGGTGGTTATTTTACTAATCACTATTCACCGGAAGACCCAAGAATAGAAGTGCAAGAATGGGTAAAAAAATATCAAGAAAGATACGGCAAGGTACCAGATGCCTTAGCGACCCTTGCCTATGATGCCACAATTTTACTATTGACCGCAATTCAAAAGGCAAATTCTTTTGAACCGGAGAAGATAAGGGAAGCATTAAATGAGATAAAAGAGTTTAATACTGTTTCCGGTAAAATCGTCTTTGATGAGAATGGTAATCCGATAAAGGATGCAGTAATTATGCAGTATAAAAATGGTAAGGCTTGTTATGTGGCTACTATTCATCCTTAAAGAATGGCTGATATAACTTGGAGTGCCTTTGATAAAATTATTAACTCCTTTAATATTTCTTTAGACGAAGAGAAACTTGATAAATTAGTAAAGTATCATAAATTACTTATCAGTGAAAGGCAAAGGTTAAATTTATACTCTTTAAAGGATAACGAGAGATTAATTAAATACCATTTTGTTGATTCAGTAGTTGTTACTAAACTTCTACCCGAAAATAAAATTATTGCTGATTTAGGAAGTGGTGCGGGATTTCCGGGAATAATAATCAAAATCTTTCGGCCTGATTTAAAAGTTTATCTGATTGAGTCAAAACATAAAAAGGCAGTATTTTTAGAGAAAGTAATATTAGAGTTGGGTTTGGATGATTGTATTGTCCTTAATAAAAGGTTTGAAGAGATAACGAATATAAAATTTGATATTGTCGTTTCGAGATTAGTGGCTCCTTTGAAGAAGACTTTAAAATGGATTATGGGTTTAGATACTTTGAAACCCGATATGCTTATTTTGTATAAGAAGACCAAAGTAATCGAAAGAGAATTGAAAGAGAGTGAAAAACTTATTAAGAAAGCGGGTTATCAACCAAAGGATGTGGTAAAATTTCGCTATGAGCATATCCGTTTAGTAAGAAGTCTTTTGATCTTGGAGAAAACTGAAGAGATTCTATAATTTTTTAAACAACTGAATAAACTTTTCGGCAATAATCTCTGCGGAATTTTCTTTTACATATTTTTCTTGGGCAGAAATTATTTCTTTCCGATAATTCTCATCCTCAATTAATCTTATAACTTTTTCTTCCAAATCTTTTTTATCTTTATATTTTACCACCTCTTTATCCAAAAGTTCCACATAACGGGTATCAGGAAAGACAATCGGTGTTAAAGTTCCCAAAGTTTGGCAGACCGTGCTGGAAACAACAATGTCTTGTTGATCTTTTCTTTTAGGAATGAGATGGATATCAACTGCTAATAGATATTTAAATATCGTTTCATTGGGTGGGGCTCCTCTTCTTATTTCTAATACTTTGCTTTCCGGAAACCTTTCATCTTTATCTTTTGAAGACCGTAAAATTAAATATTTGATATTATATCTATCTTTTAGTTTCTCAACTAACCAAAAATAGTCTTCATATTCATTTAAAGGTTGGCGACCAAAGGTAAAGAAAACTATTTTATCTTTTTCAATATTTAGTTCTTCTCTTAATTTATATTTATCACCTTTGACAATTGGATAACAAGGATAAGGGATAATATAAATCTTTTCCTTGGGGTATTTGTCTAAAAGCATTTCTTGATAACGATAATCAAAGACAACAATGGCATCAAAATTTAGTTTAAAGAAATCGTCAGAAAACCATCTTAATGCAGCATCGTGGCAAACATATACTTTTTTTGCTTTTAATTGAGGAAATATTTTTAATAAAGTCTTTATTGGCAATAAATGAGAACCACCTTCAAAAACAATTACATCGAAATCGCCAAAGATTATTTCATCAATTTTTCCTTCGCCCCATCGTTCTTTTGGTTGTTCATAACCACGAATCACATAATCTTCATCAGGGTTTTCAATAACAACGTGATACCAATCGATTGCTGTTTCTAAATAGGGTGCTAAAACTTTTAATTCATATTTCTTTGCCCATTCTCTACCAATAAGTTCAGCATGCATACTAATACCACAAGTAGCATTCCAACGGGAGACTAATAAGATTTTCATAACTTTAAAAGTTCTTCCAAGATTAGAACCGCATTTGTTGCTGCACCCCTTCTTAAATTATCAGCAACAATGAAAAACCAGTATCTATTATTATCTATTCTTCTTATTCTTCCAATATAAACCAAGTCAGTTTCTCGAGCAATAATTGGCATCGGAATTTCTTCTTCTAATACTTTCAAATAATTCTCCTTCTTCAATTCTTCAATTATTTTCTCTTTTTCTATCTCCTTCTCAAATTCTACATATAAAGATATTGAATGGCAATGGGCAATCGGTACTCTGATAGTAGTAGCAGTAATATCCAAATTGGGATAAGATAAAATCTTTCTTGATTCATTAATAATCTTTAACTCTTCTTTACAATAACCATCTTCATTTATTTCACCAATAAAAGGTATTATATTATCAACAATCACAAAAGGGAAAGGCGAATCAGTTGCTTTTTGGATTTGGTCACCAATTGCCAAAAACTCTGCTTCATAATAATATTCTTCTAAGGCATCTTCACCAGCACCAGAAACCGATTGTAAACTTGATACAACTACTTTTTTAAATTCGCTTGCCCTTCTTAAAGGATGTAAAACCAAAACCAATTGGATTGTCGTACAATTGGGATTGGCAATCAAATTTTTGTGCTCCTTTAAGACCTCTTTATTAATCTCCGGAACACATAAGGGAACATCTTCACACAATCTAAAAATACTGGAATTATCAATCACAATTGCCTTCTCTCTTATTTGAGGAATAATCTCTTTCGTAATATTCTCTTCTAAGGAGGATAAGACATAGGTATTTTCACCAAGATAGTTAAAAACCTCTTTCAATTCCTTTACTTCTATCTCCTTATTATTTATTAGTATCTTTTCACCAGCACTTTCTTGTGAAGCAAAACCAAGGATTTCCGAAAATTCTAATTTTCTCTCTTGAATAATTTGGCAAATTTTTCTACCAACTAATCCAGTAATTCCTAAAATAATTAACCTCATATTTTTAAGAGACTACCTTCTTTTTTGATAAAGCAATTATTCCTTCAATAACTAACCAAACCATTAGACAAAAGACAATTAATCCGATAATAAAAAGCACCCAATTATGGGTTTTAAAATAGTTTTGGATATTATTTATCATTGCCCAACCAGTCATAAGGATTAAGAAGATTGTGGGAATTGCCGCAACCATTGGCTTTGTTTTTCTATATACTAAATATAAAGTTGCGACAACCAATGCCAGTCCAGCAAGTAATTGATTAATGGTACCAAAAAGCGGCCAGAGGATTAAAGCACCTTTTCCTCCTGGTTTTATCATTGCCAAACCAAAGGCAGAACCAACTGCCACTAAAGTGGCAATATGTTTATTGGTTAAGAAATTTATGCGGGTACTTTGGCCAAATTCCTGGACAATATATCTTTGGATTCTTGTCGCCGTATCAATTGTTGTACCAGCAAAAGAGACAATAAAAACACCCATTATTGTCATCATCAATTCCATCATATATTTGCTTTTACCAAAAATGTAACCCATCATATTTGCCGCACCAACAACAAAGGCTTTAATATTTGCTGCTAAACCACTTGCCGAAGACCAATCTTTATAATGATTAGCCCATTCCTTTATTCCGATATTTAGTCCTTTTCCTATTGCACCAAAACCAGCCGCAACTGCTAAAATAACAAGGGAAGCAAGAATTCCTTCAGCAATCATACCACCATAGCCGACTAATTTCGCATCGCTCTCTTTATCAATCTGTTTAGATGCTGTGCCAGAAACAACAAGAGAATGGAAGCCAGAGATTGCTCCGCAAGCAATCGTAACAAAGAGAAAAGGCCAGATTGGTGGCGCATCTTTTACTGAGAAATTAAAAGCGGGCGCAACAAAACCAAGATGTCCTGGGTCAGAAATAAAAGCAGCAACCGCACCAGCAAAAATTAATAAACCAGCAACCAACAATTCGTGAGAGTTGATATAATCCCTTGGTTGAAGTAATGTCTCAACAGGTAAAGTAGAGGCGATATAGCAATAAATCATTAAAATTACAATCCAAATAACAATCGCATTTGGACTCGGAATTTTTATAGGTATTAAGACACCGATCGCTACCGTAACATACATTGCCATAAGGGCAAACCAAGACCAGAGTTCTAAACTTTTACCTTTTTTAAAAACCATATAAGATAAAGTAAGAGCAATTGGTATTTCCATCCAGATAGGGAAAACCGAACTGGGATACATTTCAAATAGAATTCCCATTATCATTGCGAAGATGGCAATCACCACCCATAACTCAAAGAAGATTATTGACATAAAAAGATATTTTGCTCTTTTGCCAATAATTTGGGTAGTTATTTCGCCGATAGAAAGACCTTTATTTCTTAAAGATAAAACCAAAGAGGCAAAATCATGGACACCGCCTAAAAAGACTGCTCCCAAAACTATCCAAAGAAGCGCCGGTACCCAACCCCAAATTATTCCGATTGCCGGTCCAACAATCGGTCCTAAGCCAGCAATAGAAGTGAAATTATGTCCCCAGACTACCCAACGATTACTTGGCACATAATCAGTATCATCCCGTAAAATATGGGCAGGTGTTTTGTTATTATCGTCAAGTTTAAAAACCTTTTTCGCTAAAAATCTTCCGTAAAAATGATACATTAAAATAAACCAAACAACACTTATTAAAAATATTATAAATCCCATAGTTTAATTTATAATAAAAATTTTTAAAAAATCAATAGAAAAGAATAAGAGAGATAGAAATCCTTTAAGAAACTAAGAAAGTTTGATTTAAATTATTTCCCATCTCTTTAGCATCATTTTTAGATTATTAAAATCCTTCTCCTTAATAATAACTCTTTTTTAATAAAATTTCCGAATACATTTTAATATCTCAAATTAAAAATGATTTAAATTATATTTAAAAATTTCTTAAAAATTAACTCCAAGGTGCTCTCCAAGGCAGTATACTATATAGCCCCCTATCTAAAAGGCTAATTTTATTTAAGTTATTGATTTTATATCACTTATATAAAAGATTGACAAAATTAAAAGTTTCCATACAGGAAACTTTTTGTTCTAAGTAATTTAATATCAATAACTTACAAGAAGTGGCTAATTTCATAAAATTACTGAAGGCATAAGATATTGAAAGTAATAGATTATTAGAACTTATTTTTGAGCCAGGATAATGCTTTATATAATTCAAATTTATTACCAATTTCGTGTTCGCCTTCGGTTATCACTAATGTATCTTTGATATTATTTCTCTTAAAATATTCGTGGAGATTTATATTATGATAAAAGTTCCAGTCCCTTTTTCGGGTTATTAAATAAAATATATGTTTTTTTAGTTTATCAGGTTTAATAAGAGAGGACGGTAAAGAAGGAGCGCATACGGAAATAGCGCCCTTAAAGATTTCTGGATGTAAAAAATTAGAAAGTAATGCTTGGGCACCCATTCCAGAAAAGCCATAAATAAAAATCTTAGAAGTATCAACATAAGAATATTTTTTTATTAATTTTTGATAAGTTTTTAAAATATCCTTATCGTTTAAAAGGAAATCTCGGTGGTTTCTACTTTTATGGCAAGAGAACAAAATAAAGCCAAGACTTTCGGCAATAAAAATTAAGGAATCCAAATCTTCCTTTTTTGCACCTGTGCAACTTAAAACAAGTAAGGCAGGCAATTTCTTTTTTGTTCTCTTTTTCGGTATATAAAAACAATCGGTATCACTATCGCAATAAAAGATTTGGGAAATAGATAAAAGGAAAATAAGGAAAGGCATAGGAAATTATATAAGGAAAGAATTTAAAAGTCAAAATTTATTTTTCTTCTTTTTCTTCCTTTTCTAATACTTCTTTAATTTCATTAGCAATCTCTTCTATAGGTCTGTTTTCAATTTCAATATCATCTTTTATAATTTTAATTTTGTAATTTTTGTTATCTTTCTTATATTTCTTAATTATTATACATTTACTTTTATTTTTAAGGAATCGGAATGAAGCAAGAATGTAAATAAGGTCTATTTTATTTCTTTTAATAACTAATCCGCAACTATAAACAGTTTTTCGGTCTTCTTTTATGATAAAATAATCATCAATCTCGTCTAATAATCCTTCTTTTTTAAAAATATCACTATAACTAGGAGCATCGCTAAGGCCCTCAATTTGGTAATTTTGGGATAGGAGATTGTTTAATTTATCTTTTAAGGAGTTTCGAAAATTTTTAATATCTTCCAAAAATTTTCCCAGTGCTTCTTGAAGAATTTCGTAGTTTTGGATAACTAATCTACTTAATTCATTAAATTTAAAAATTTCTTTTTTCTCTTCTGCCATTTTAACCTCCTTTTTTATTTTGGTAAATTTCAAACCATCTCTTTTTCTTTAACATCTCTTCTCTTTTAGCAAAATTATTTCTTTCTTGAGCAAAATTAAACATCTGCTTTATAAATTGTCTAATTAAACTTTTTACATCATCATTTGCTTCTTTGTAGATTTCAACTAAAAGTTTACTAAGTTCCCACCAATCCATAAGTTTAAAACCAGCAGTTTCTATTTCCTTTTTCTTTTCTTCCATATTCTTATATTCCTTTGGGTCTAAACAAATTTTAAATTTATGTTCTTTCTTTTCATAGTTCAGGTCTTTTCCTAAGTCTTCTTTATATTTTCCTAACTGTTTGTCACCTGCCCCACCCCACAATTTCATTTCTACTGCACAATAAAAATTTTTCCCTTTAATTATAAAATCAATTCCCAACTTCTCTTTTTCTATTTCAATATCTTCAAATTCTAATTTAATATTTAAAAGATTATATTTTTCTTTCGCAATATGATATATAAAAGACTTTAGGAATTTATCACCTAATTGATGAGAATTCTTTGGTTCAAGTAACCAGACTAAAAAATCTCGATAAGTTCCTTCATTATCAAAACCCTCAAAGATATTTGTTTCCTGCTTTTCATTGTAAATTTCAAATAATTTTTTATCACTATCAGACCAATTTTCCACCTCTTTTATAATATATTCTTCTACTTTGTTTATAAAATTTCTAAAATGCTTTTCACTTTCCTTTTCTTTATCTTGAAGTATTTTATTAACTTTCTCTATAAAAATTTTAAAATCCCTTTCCTTGTTGGCTTTATCTTTTTGAATTGTTTCTTTTGCCTCTTTTATAAAATTTTTAAATTTTTCATATCTTTTATTTTTTTTATTATCAATAGAGTTTTCTATTTTTTTAATAAACTCAACAAATTCTTTCTCTTTTTTCTCTTTTTCTCTGTTAATAATTTTCTTTACCTCAGTTATAAAATTATTGAACTTTTGGATAGTTTTAATAGTCGAGGTTTTTTGAATCATATAAAATCGTTATTTATTATTATTATTTTATACTTCTTTTACCAAAACTTTATCTTCTTCGTTTGATGGAAAACAAATAAGATAGCCCTTTTTTAAATTAAATAGTTTTAAGTAGTATTTAAATTCTTCTAAATTTTCTTCTACTTCTTCTTTATCTTCGTAAGAAGATACTTGAGCAACTTCGCCATTAGGAAAAACAAAGTTAAAAGACAGATCGGCTACTTTATGGTTTTTATAACAAATAGGAAAAGTTGCCTTTGAATACTCAATTCCATTTAATCTCAATTCAACACCAATAGCGTTAGAAAAGATTTCCGAACCTTTCCCTTCTTTGGTTTCTCGATAAAGGAATTCCACACCAAAATATTCAAATACTTCGTTGGCTGCTCTTTTAAGTAACGAAGAGATTGGTTCGTTTGATTTCTTTGCTTGAGTAACCGAAGAGTTTATATTTCTTTTAGGTCTCTCAACCTCTTCTAAAATAATCTCGTCGCCAAAACTTAAAATTGCTCCTTTGTTGATATTTAAAGAAATCATATACACCTGTGCCTGTCTTCTGTGGGCATCAGAAATTTTCTTTACTTTTTTCAACTCCAAAACAATTTCTTCGCCACTTTTGTTACACCACAGAGGATTAAGTATTAAATCTGCCCTTCCTTCACCCACTTTGTAGCCTTTATAAATAATTTCAAAATTTCTCTGCCTTTCGTAAGGAATCTTTCTTATTCTCAATTCATGGGCTAATGCTTCTTCGTAAACTTTTTCCTCATATCCTTCGCCTAATACTTTTAAGACTTCTTCGGCTGCCTCTTTGACTTCTTTTAAATAATCCATAAGACCTCCTCTTAAATTTTTCTCAAATTCTATTTAAATTTTTCAAAAAAGTCAAGAAGGTAGAGATAAATTAAAGGCGGTATAGAATTTATAAAAGTTAATTAGGAAGTTTTATAATTACTTTTTTCCCTGACGGTGAGAAATAGACTCCAGATTTTAAATGTTGGAAAACAATTCTTCTGCCTACTATATTAAATTCTTTTCTCTCTTTTTCTTTTAAAGGAAGAATTTTATATTCTTTTTTTGTAATTAAATTTTGGTTCTTTAAATTTAATGTAAAATTAGAATAGGGAAGATAGAGCCAAAACTCATTTGTGTTATTACCAATAAAAGCAAAAAGACCTTGGGCAAAGTTGGAATAGGTTAAGGCACCGCCACCTCTTACCTTCTTTTGGGGCACTCCGTAAGGAACTCCGACATCTTCTAATATTTTCCATTGATTAGTAGCAGGGTTATAAAAAAAGAACTCTAAGGTGTTATTACCTTTTAAGGCATAAATTAATTTATTGTTATAATCATATGTACCGGCACTTCCTTCTTTTGCCTTTTTTGGTTTGCCACTTGAACCAATTAAGGGTAGATCTTCTTTTCTTATTACTTCACCATTTTTTATTTCATAAAACTCGTTGGTTTTACCACCAACTCTTAGGGCATAAATAGAACTTTCAGCATAAACAATCCAAGAACCGGTTCGCCATCTTTCAGCCGGTAAAGTTGGTGGATTACATATCTCAAATTTCTCAGTATAGATATTAAATCTTTGCCATTCATTATTGTTGGAACCACAAATAATGTAAATAAAAGAATCACCATCAAAAGCCATTGAACTTCCCCTTATTCTTTTAGAAAAATTAATCTCGTATTCTCTCCAAGAGTTATTTATCGGGTCATAACGGAAGAAATCTCTTGTATTATTTCCTTTGATAATGTAAAGATATCTTCCATCTGTACAAATTGAGGCTCCCTTTTTTACATTCTTTTTACTAACTCCTTCAGGTACTTCACTTATTTTTTCCCAACCGTCAGAATTTATATCATAACAGAATAAATCATTTGTGTTGTTGCCAATTAAAGCATAAATCTTATCTTCTAAGGCACATAAAGCACCACCACTTTTTACTTTTTTTAAAGAAGGAACATCTGTTTTTTTAATCCAGCCAGGCATTCTTTCTAAATAAATTGTAGTATCTTTTATATTAAAAGGTGATATTTCAATACTAAATTTTTTTGAATAATAGCCTTCTTTTAAAATCTCAATAGTATAAATTCCGGGTTTCAAAATTCTTCTTGCCCTGCCAAAGATTGGGTCAGTATATCTTGGCAAAATTGTTTCTGGTGGTGCATAGGCTTCCAAAACTCTTACCTCGGCTTTTAAAGGTTTATTAGTATTTAATTCTAATACTTTAATTGCCAAATGGGATTGTAAAACTCTTTTTAGTAGATATTGGACACCAATAAATACTCTTTCACAAATGGTATCAACCCTTTCTTCCGGTGGATAATAACCACGCCACATTTCACAGGTGAAGGCAAAGGTTCCAAAAGTATAATAGAGATAATTTCTTTCTAAACCACCTTCTTGGGCATTTCCATAAATACTTAAATAGGTTCCGTTATTGGCATCATTGACAATATTCAAAGCAAAAGTATCGCAAACAGCCTTAATATGTTGATGGTCGGGTGAAAAACTATTTCCCCAGCGCCAAGGATAATAAATTCTTTCGCCCATATGGGGGTCTTTATCTGAATGGAAAGAGACATTTAAAATAAATTTCTTTCTTAATGCTAAATCTCTTATTGCCCTTGCTTCTGGTTCGGAAAAAGGATAAGGTCCACGATAATAACGATTACTTGGTTCGTTTGAGCCTCCACGTTCAAATAGAAAATCATAATTTCTATTTAAATCAACACCATCATAATCTAAATCAATCCT
>JBDRVE010000006.1:0-8199 GCA_039801725.1 candidate division WOR-3 bacterium
TTAAAAATTTTTTAATTTATAATAAGATGTGGAAGGAAAAATAAAATTATCTTTTTATATAAGGAGGTTATAATGAGAAAAAATTATTTTTTAATTTTATTTTCTTTATTTATTTTTGGTTTATCTTTTTCTCAGGTTCATGATGTTGGCGTTCTTTCAATCATTACACCGGTTGATACAATAAGAGAAGATACAACAATTTTTCCCCAAGCAAGGATTACAAATTTTGGAACAGAAGGAGAGATATTTGAGGTTTTATTTAAGATTACTGATGAATTAGGGAACGATGTTTATTATAAAATTGATACTTTAAATCTTGCTCCTAACGAAACTACTGATTATACATTTAGTCAAAGTTGGTTAGCGGTAAGAGGTAATTATGCTGTCAAATGTTCAACAATGTTATCAGGTGATATTAATAATGATAACGACTGGCAAGATTCTTCTCTTTTTATTATTGCTCACGATGTTGGAGTTGAGTATATAATACAACCTGTTGATACGATATTAGAGGGCAGTTTAGTAATGCCGCAGGCGGTGGTAAGGAATTATGGTAATGTTGTTGAGGATTTTGATGTGATATTTAGGGTAGGAAGTGTATATGAGGATACGGTTTCGGTGGTTGGTTTATTACCTGATTCAGTTTTTACGGTTAATTTTAGTTCTTGGAATGCGGTTCGTGGTAGTTATGTTGTGAGTTGTACTACTTTATTAGCGAATGATTTATATCCAAGTAATGACAAAAAGGATAGTTCCTTATTTGTCGTTTATCATGATGTTGGAGTAATAGAAATAATAACACCTTCTGATACCATATCAGAAGGAGATACAGTTATTCCAACAGTAAAAGTAGCGAACTTTGGAAACATAAGTGAAAGATTTCCTATCCAATTTCGAATAGAAGGTATTGTGCCGATATTTATTGTTGTTGATACTATTTTGTTATCACCTAATGAAACCTTAGAATATAGTTTCAGTCAAAATTGGGAGGCAATTAGAGGAAATTATGCGGTAATTTGTACAACAATGTTAGCAACAGACCAAGATACTTCTAATGATTATATTAAAAAATCGTTATTTGTTGTTGCCCATGATGTTGGTGTGGAATATATTTTAGCACCAGTTGATACTGTTTTAGAAAATACTACTTTAATACCTTCTCCCCAGATAAAGAATTTTGGTAATATTTCAGAAAGTTTTAAAGCAATATTTAGAATTGGTAGTGTCTATGAAGAAACCTTAGATATTGTGGATCTTCAGCCCGATTCAATTGTTAAACCTCTTTTCCCATCTTGGGTAGCCATTAGAGGTATTTATCTGGTTTCTTGTACTACTTTACTAACAAGCGATTTATATCCTGATAATAATAAAAAAGAATCAACATTAGTTGTTATTGCTCACGATGTTGGAGTTGAGTATATAATACAGCCTGTTGACACGGTATTAGAAGGAATTTCAATAACACCGCAGGCGGTGGTAAAGAATTATGGTAATGTTGTTGAGGATTTTGATGTGATATTTAGGATAGGAAGTGTATATGAGGATACGGTTTCGGTGGTTGGTTTATTACCTGATTCAGTTTTTACGGTTAATTTTAGTTCTTGGAATGCGGTTCGTGGTAGTTATGTTGTGAGTTGTACTACTTTATTAGCGAATGATTTATATCCAAGTAATGACAAAAAGGATAGTTCCTTATTTGTTGTTTATCATGATGTTGGAGTTGAATACATAATTTCGCCTGTTGATACGGTATTAGAGGGCAGTTTAGTAATGCCGCAGGTGAGGCTAATAAATTTTGGTAATATAAGTGAGAGATTTCCTGTGTTATTCAAGATAGATACGGTTAGTGGCAATGTTTTTATGGTTATTGACACGGTGAGTTTGGCAGTGAATGAGACATTGGATTATACTTTTAGTCAGGGTTGGAGTACGGTTCGTGGCAGTTATATAGTTAGTTGTTCTACCCAATTAGCGACAGATATGAACAATTTAAATGATTATCAAGATAGTAGTTTATATGTTATTGCTCATGATGTTGGAGTTGAGTATATAATACAGCCTGTTGACACGGTATTAGAAGGAATTTCAATAACACCGCAGGCGGTGGTAAAGAATTATGGTAATGTTGTTGAGGATTTTGACGTGATATTTAGGATAGGAAGTGTATATGAGGATACGGTTTCGGTGGTTGGTTTATTACCTGATTCAGTTTTTACGGTTAGTTTTAGTTCTTGGACAGCGGTTCGTGGCGGTTATGTTGTGAGTTGTACTACTTTATTAGCGAATGATTTATATCCAAGTAATGACCGTAAGGATAGTTCCTTATTTGTGGTTTATCATGATGTTGGGGTTGAGTATATAATTTCGCCTGTAGATACGGTATTAGAGGGCAGTTTAGTAATGCCGCAGGTGAGGCTAATAAATTTTGGTAATATAAGTGAGAGATTTTCTGTGTTATTCAAAATAGATACGGTTGGTGGCAATGTTTTTATGGTTATTGATACGGTGAGTTTATTAGTTGGTGAGACATTAGATTATACATTTAGTCAGGGTTGGAATACGGTTCGTGGCAGTTATGTAGTAAGTTGTTCTACCCAATTAGCGACAGATATGAACAATATAAACGATAAAGTAGATTCTTTACTCTATGTCATTTCTCATGACTTAATGACCTTAGAAATTTTGGAACCGGTTGGCAGAATTTTGCCCGGTACGATAGTTAATCCAAGAGCAAGAATTAGAAATAACGGAACTGAGATTGAAAGGAATTTTCAAGCAATGTTTAGAATTGGCACGGTTTATTTATCCTACTTAACAATTGACTCTTTATTACCGAGTACGGACACAACAATCCAATTTTCACCACCTTGGACAGCAATTGCCGGAAGTTATGTGGTTTCTTGTTCGACAATGCTTAATAATGATATAAATAGAATAAATGATAAAGTAGATTCAGTTATTCAGGTTTCTCTTCATGATGTTGGTGTAGAATATATTTTAGAACCTGTTGATTCAATACCGGAATCTACTGCTATTTCTCCAAGAGCAGTTGTTAAAAATTACGGAAATTTAGTTGAGACATTTAATGTTCGTTTTAAAATTGGCAATGTTTACGATACAACTGTTCAAGTATTTTTATTAGAGCCGGATTCCAGTCGGGAAATTACTTTTGCTCCCCAATGGATTTCAATAAGAGGAAATTATTTAGTCTCTTGTTCAACTGAATTGGTTATGGATGATAATAATAGTAATGATAAAAAAGATACTAATTTATTAGTTTATGCTTATGATATTGGTGTTACTGAGATTTTAGAACCAAAAGGTTATTTATATGAAGGTAATCTTATTTTACCAAAAGCGAAAGTGAAAAATTTTGGCAACCGACCTGTTTCCTGTTCTATCTATTTTGCCATTGGTGATACTTGGCGGCAAGCATATGTGTCAATCCTTTTACCTGATAGCGAAAGGATAATTACATTCACTCCTGGTTGGCAGGCATATCGGGGCTTTTATATTGTAAAATGTTCCACCGCTTTAATAAATGATATGTATCATTACAATGATGTCTTAATTGATTCGGTAAAGGTTTTACCGGCAACCCGAATGGCAATCTATTTCCAAGACTTTAATAGCAGTTGGAGCACTGTCTCACCGCCTCCGGGTTGGCGGATATACTTTACCGGTGATACTTCGGAAAATGATTGGCATCGGAAATTAGCAAACCAGGCACCTTGGACACAAAATCCAACACCTTATCCAGCAATTTTCTATCGCTATACTTCTGATTCTCCTGATTCTTTAATCTCTCCTACTATAAATTGTCAGGCTTTTAGAAATATCCTACTTAAAGTGAATATGAATTTTAAAAAACGGGGGAATAATTACACTGCCAAGATTATGGGTCGGGATAATCTTTTTGATGCCTGGTATTTGATTAAGGAATATACTGAGAATTTTGGACCAGCGATTGATTCCTTTAGATTGCCATGGGCTGATGGTAAAAGTGAAGTAGAAATTGCTTTTGTTTTTGAAGGTAATTTAGAAGATATCTATTATTGGTGTCTTGACGATTTTGGACTTTATGGCGATACTGTTTATGATTATGATATTACTGTCTTAGAAGCAATCTCACCAAGAAGTTTTGAATTACCTCAACCAATTCCGATCAGTTGTAAGATTGCCAATATTGGTAGACAAGATATCCCTGCTTGTACCGCGATTGCTTTGATTAAAGATACCTTTGGCAATTTGGTTTATAATAGTAGCGTTATAACTCCGATTAATAGCGGTGAGACATTGACTGTTAGTTTTACTGGTTGGCTTCCGGATACTGGTCATTATCAAGTTAAATTCTTTACTCAAATTGGTGGTGATGAAAATCCCTTTAATGATACAATAACCTATTCCTGCTATGTTAATTGGGAAAAACTTTATTATTATGATGATGGTGTTGCCTATCGGGATACCGCTTTCTATCTTTTTGACCAAGGAATGGGTGTAAGATATATTCCAGAAATGTATCCAGCAACAATTAAAGAAGTCCATTTATATTTAAATATTGATACAATAAGTTATGCCAATCGTTTTAAGATTAGGATTGTAAAAGATAATGGTCCGGATTCCTCACCGGGAACATTACTTTACGAAAGTCCGGAGATTGCTGGGTTTACTGGTTGGAATAGTTTTCAATTACCAATTCAATTGACAATTGATTCTGGTGGTTTTTATATCTTTTATCTCCAAACCGACGATATGAATAACACACCGAAATTGGCAAGAGATAGGGCGCGTTCAATTTCTGCTCTTCATAGATATTATTTTGTTGATGATGGTGATTTCCTTTTCTATAAGAAAGATACGACAAATGGCGATTGGATGATTAGGGTTGTTATTGATTATCAACCCTATACGCCACCACCATTCCCAGACTGGCGGGTTAATTTTGTTTATCGACCAAGGGGTGAATTAGGATTAAGACCAAAAGGTATTAGTTATAAACCAATAGCAGTTATCCAAAATGTTTCTACTTGGACGGTTACTAATGCACCGGTTAGTTGTACAATTTATGATTCTTTAATGAATGTTGTTTATAATTCCTATCATATAGTTCCTTCCCTTGGTCCTAACGAAGTTCTTTTTGATACCTTCTTACCTTATTGGCAACCGCAATTAGGTGGCAAGTATTATGTAAAATTTATAACCCATGTTCCTGGTGATAACAATCTTGATAACGATACCGCAACAAAGATAATTTATATTGCGCCACCCATTTATACTGGTGGACCTGACCACGGATTTTATCGCCATTTCTGGATTGATTCAGATACCCTTGGTGGTCCACAATTTAGTTGGATTGATACTACAAATACATTTAGGTTAATTACCGAAGGAGATAATGCCGTTGTCGGAATTAATTTGCCATTCAAATTTAAGTTCTATGATACTACTTATAATTACTTATGGGTTGGAGTTGATGGTTTTGTTGCCTTTGGTGAGAGACCGCAAGGAACTGGTAATAATACCCAAATTCCTTATTATACAAGTCCAAATAATGCTATCTTTGCTTATTGGGATGATTTGATTTGTGGCAGAGATTTCGGTGGCGGTAGTATTTCTTATAAAGTTATTGGTGAAAAACCCGAAAGAAAAGTAGTTGTCATCTATCAAAATATGAGAAGGAAAGGAACAAATTATCAAGACCCAAAAGCCGGCATTACCTTTGAAATTATCTTGCAAGAAAATGGCAATATCATTGTTCAATACTTAGATGTGAATTGTGGTGATAGAAGATTCAATTATGGAAGAAGCGCTTCGGTCGGTATTGAAGATTCTACCGGTAATATTGGATTAGAATATCTTTATGGTGAAGGAAAGATTCCTCATAATTATCCCGGAAATAAATTGACTGATAGTTTAGCAATCTCTTTCTATCGCTATTTCAAGGATTGTGGAATTGTTAGGTTAATTTCGCCAAGAAGAGGAGCCTTTATTGGCGAGATAAGACCAAATTATCTTGTGAAGAATTTGGGAACCTTGAATGCTGATACATTAAAAGGATATGCGAAAATATTTGATAACTTTAATAGCCTTATCTATTTTGATTCAGTAATTACTAATTTAAATGCTGGTGACTCAATTAATTTAACTTTCTCTCCGATCAATCTATCTTATGGTCGTTACACAATTATCTGTTCTTTGTGGACAAGTGATGATATATATCCGGGAAACGATACTTTAACATTAAAATTTGAAGTTAACAAATGGATAGAATTGGCACCGATACCAAGGGGTTCTTATAACCGAGCAGTAAAGTGGGGAGCAATCGCTTATGTGCCAAATGAAAGAAAAGTTTATGCCTTAAAAGGTGCTAATACTAATGAATTTTGGTGTTACGATGTAGAAAAAGATACTTGGGATACGATGCCTTCCTTGCCTGATTCTTCAATTTATACCCATAAGAGAAGAAGAGTAAAATACGGTTGTGCAATGACTTATTCACCAGTTGATAATAGAATTTATGTAACGAAAGGTGGCAAGGGGCAGGAATTTTATGCCTTTGATTTGGCAGGCAGAGCTTGGACTGAATTATGCACAATTCCAAAATTGGCACCAACTTTAAGGGTTTATGGTTTTGGTAAGGGAACTGCTTTGGTTTATGAACCAAATACGCAGATGATTTATGCAACAAAGGGAAGTAATACTAATGAATTCTGGGCATATAATCCTTTAACCAATCGTTGGACGAAGAAAGCCGAAGTTCCCAGGGTTCCTTCTCTAAAAACTTGCGGTATTGGTACAGCAATGACCGCTGGTGATGGCAGAATCTATTTAGTAAAAGGTAAAAATACTTATGATTTCTATTCCTATAATCCTTTAACTGATTCTTGGAAAGAATTAAGGTCAGTTACTTTTAAACCAAGCGGTAAACGGGTTACAAAGGGCGCAGCAATTACTTATTTCAATAATAAAGTCTATCTCGTTAAAGGTGGTAATTCTCAAGATTTTGTCTCTTATGATGTCTTTGCTGATTCTTGGGTGGTGAAAGATACCGTACCAAGAGGTCGTTATAAGAGAAAGATAAAGCAGGGTGCAGCAATGACCTGTTCAGATGACGGAATTATCTATCTATTTAAAGGTGGTAATATTAATGAATTCTGGGCATATTCCACACAATTTGATACCATCTTTACTTTAACTTCGCCGACATTAAAGAAGTCAATAATGGAAGAAGAAGTTAAGAAATTAGAAGAAGCCTTTGGAGTTAAGATTTATCCCAATCCCGCAACAAAAGTCCTTTATTTCAAGATAAATAACGCAAGCGATATAAAAGAAATCAAAATCTATAATTCCATTGGTTCGGTAGTTAAAGATATTAAAATTACTAAAGAAGGAATATATTACTGGAACTTTAAAAAAGAAAAGATACCAAAAGGAATCTATCTCATCAAGATAAAAGGTAAAGAAGAAAGGAAAATAAAAGTTATCTTAATGTAAAAATTTAGTATTTCGCTTTAAGATAACTAATTTCTCTAATTTATTGGAGTATAAAAAATAAATACCGTATTTTAGTTTTTCTATTTTTCTTCCGGTAGCATCAAAAACAGAATTAAAATCTCTTTTTGGTAAGTTCTTATTTTCTTTCAAAGAAGTAGTAAAGGTATCGCCTTCTAAACAATAGACAAAACCTGGCTGGGTTTGGAATTGATTGCCAGCAAGCACATCATCTAAATTATCGCCATTCACATCTCTTATACTTCTTACAGAATTTACCCAACCACCCGTATTATATTGCCAGATAATTTGGCCATTACTGCCTTCTAAAACATAAATATTACCGTCTCCGGAGCCAGCAACAACATCTTTTATTCCATTTAAATTAACATCGCCGATTGGATAAACAGTCCAAACCATACCGTTAGTAGGTGTGCGCCAAATTTCATTACCAGTTCTGCCATCTAAAAGAATTACCGCATAATTCCAGGAACCAACAATCACTTCACAGATATTATCGCCATTCACATCATCTAAAATCTCAATGCGCATTCCGAATCTACCAATATTTCTTTGCCAAATTACTTGACCATTACTTCCTTCTAAACAGAAAATATTATTACTCCAAGAAGATGCCAAAGCATCATCAATTCCGTTGCCATTAACATCGGGAATTGGTCTGACACAATAGACGTCGCCACCAGTATT